>JALGZR010000117.1 GCA_025774805.1 bacterium | reverse complement strand
TTCGTCTCCCTGGCGCGCCTGTGTCCACGCGAGCAACCGATTCGCGGGAACCGAGATTCGCTCTCGTGGAAACTCCTCGAGAAGTTTCTGGAGCATGTCCTGCGCTTCGCCGAGGCGGCCCTGCGACGCGAGCGCATCGGCGTCCACGAGAAGCGCCCAACCGCGCCACGGGGAGTCGCTCGGCGGCATCCGCTCGAGCATCGCGTGCGGCGCGCCACAGAGCTCGCCGAGACGTCCGGCGCGCCAGTACGACATTTCGAGAAGGCAGAGGGCCGCCTCCACGAGCTCTCGGTGCTCGGGTGAGGTGAATTCGAGTGCTCCTCCCGAGCCCTCGCGCGCGTAGCGATCGAGGACGATCTGGAAGTAGGGCGCGGCATCAAAGGGCCGCTCTTGTTCCAGCAGCCCGACCCCCGCGAGATAGGCCGCGGCGGGGGATTCCTCGGCGAGCGGATAGCCCGAAACGACGGCACGGTATGCACTCGTCGCCTCGACGCCACGGCCGAGGAGATCGAGGGAGCGACCCACGCGGTACTGGGCGCTCGCCGCCAGCTCGTGCTCGAAGTGATCGGTCAGCACGCGGTTGTACTCGGCAATCGCCTCCTCGTAGCGCTCGCGATCCCAGAGGGCCTCCCCCCTCAGATGGTGCGCCCGTGCGGCGAATCCGGTGCCGGGGTATCGCTCCGCGATATCGGCGAGCGCACTGATCCCCGTTTCGACTTCTCCGTCGAGCACGAGACACGCAGCTCGACGGAGTTCCGCCTCCGCGCGCACATCCGGACGGGACGCCGATTCCGCGACGCGCCCGTACTCCTCGGCGGCCGCTCGCCAGGATCCCCCGGAGAGGAAGATGTCGGCCTTTGCGATCATTGCAGGGTCGCGCAGGGAGGACTCGGGCCAACGGAGCACGACATCCTGGTACGCCGCAGCCGCCTTCAGGACCGCACCTTTCTCTTCCGCACAGAGGGCGCGCAGGTAGGTCGCCGTCGGTCCGTCGGCGCCGTCCAGGGCAATCAGGGCTTGTTCCGGCCGCCCGCGGCGCCAATCCAGTGTGGCGAATGCCAGGACGAAACGCGAATCGGTCCTCATCCAGGGTGCCGACGCCGCAATCTCGTCGAGCTCGTGTTCCGCCACGCCGAGCGCGTCCCGCCGCAGGGCATTCCAGGCCCGGGCGAGGCGCATTTCGGGAACGAGAGGCGAGTCCTCGTATCTATCGAGCCACTTCCTCGAGAGCTCGTCCGCCTCGACGTCGCGTCCGGCGAGTTCGAGCGCGCGGACGCGCCCGAGCATCGCGTCGTCCCCGAGGCCTTGCTTGCGGCCATCCTTCTCTGCCTCACGAAAAGACTCCTCGGCGTCGGTCGCGCGCCCGAGGGAGAGGAGGACCTCACCCGCGAGGATCCGGGCGGCGGGTCGGCGCTCGCTCGGGATGGCACGTACAATCTCCTCGACCGAGAGCGCGGCGCTCTCGAGGGCAGCCAACCGCTCGGCTGAGGGGAGCGCGCCGATCCCCTCGACGCGCATTCCGGTCTCCTCGAGACGCGCCGCGGCCGCATCCGCGTCCGCCGCACGCACGTGTGTTGCCGCCGTCAGCACGACTGCTGTCATCGTGGCAGCAAGCGTGATCGTTCTCCGGCCCGTCATCATCATTCCTCTCCTAGTTCACGAGCACGGGGATGGATCCCCGCGGACCGGACGTAGCGATCTCGACCGTCTGCTCGTGGCCCGCGAGTTCGCGCCCCTCGGCGTCGACCACGACGAGGCGGTAGCGGTAGATACCGTCGGGGAGCGGGAGGCCGGTCTCGTTCTTGCCATCCCACATGACGTGCGCCGGCGGAGCACCGGGGCCACCGAAGCGGCGGACCGCGGCGCCCGCCTCATCCTCGATCTCGAGCCACCACTTTGCGGTCTCGGCCTTCGTTTGCGCGTGAAGCTCGAACTTCGTCACCGGACGCTCTCCGACCGGTGAGAATACTTCCGGACGCGCCTGCGATTTGGCATGGAAGCCACCGAAACGGTAGCTGATTCCGAAGCGATGAATCACGCCGAGCTCCTGAGTCGTCACGCCGTAGTCGAGGCGCGCATCGGGAGCGACCCGGTAGCTGAATCCGCCGGCAGGCGCGCTCTGGTAGCCGAAGCGCAGTGCCATGAGTGGATGCACCCAGTACTCCGTCCCGCCCCGCACGCTCGTTCCGGGCCCCGGGACGTGATGTATCTCGGCGGACACGAGACCGCGTCCACCGAGAATCGGCGCGGCGACGCCACCGCGGATTTCCGTCGGCCAAGTTTCCTCGGTGTTGCGGAGCTTGATCCCCGGCCCGCCGATATTCTGCACGGATGCCCCGATGCGCACCGCCTGCGTCAAGTTGTACAGCACCCCCAGATCCACACCGAAACCCGATCCGTCGAACTCGTCGATCGACTGCCTGACCACCTTCAGATTCGTGCCGACCGAGAACCGAGACGAGAGACTCTTCGCGGTGCTGAAAAGAAACGCGAGATCTCCCTCGTGGAAGGAGCCCAGCGGTTCGTTCAAGTTGTTCGTCTTCTCGAATTCACCCGACGAGAGCGATAGCACGGTCAGCCCGAAGCTCGGGAGCTTCCGGCCCGGCACGGCGAACGACAACCCGTGAACCGCGATCGGTTCCTGAGCCCAGGCGACGTAGGCGCCCCCCATGCCCACCGTGCGGCCGCCGCTCCACCGTGACAGCCACTCGCCGGGCACACCGCCCGCCGGCTCTGCGCCCTTCGCCGGAGCCACTCCGGCAAGCACCAGGACGGCCGCCGCACGGCCGATCGAGGGAATCGGGAAGCGGTTCATCGTCGACCTCCTCATCGGACCACCGCAACGCGGCGGTGCATCTCATGCAGCGTCTCGCCGTCGCCGACGGCCTCGACTACGACGATGTAGCCGCCGCTGGCGACGAGCTCGCTCCTGCCGTTGCGGCCGTCCCAGAGGAATTCGTTGAGACCTTCGCGGCCGCCGGGCGAGCCCGGGGAGATCTCTTCCCGCCGGACCTCGGTGCCGAGCAGTGTGTAGAATGTCAGCGTCACCCGGGAGTCGGCCGAGAGCTTGTAGGCGATCGTTGCGGGGGCCTCGTCGGGGTGGAAGGGATTCGGATAGCTCGTGATGGTACCGGCGGGCCGATCGGGATCGACGAGCGCGGTCTCGACATCCAAATCGGCGGAGAGAGCGTTCGAGATCGCGCGCACGGTCGCGACCTCGGGCCGTCGCGGCGCGTGAAAGTCCGCCCGCGCCTCCCCGGCGCCATCGGTCATGAGGTCCATCGGCGTGACGAGAGCTGTGCCCGCGACGAGCATGAAATCGACGGGCTCGCCGGGGACTCCGTTGCCGAACTCGTCAACGACCCGGGCCGTCACGGTGGCGTGACGATTGCCACGGACCCAAGGGGGGTCGGCGGCGAGGAGAATCGCGTCCGGGGGGCCCGGGTCCACGACGAGCACTTCCGAGACGGAGGGCTCGTTGCCCGCGTCGTCGGTGACGACGAGCACGATCGGCTCCGCCGCGGTGTAGGTCTCCTGCACCGAGCGCTGCCCCTGCAGGAGCTGGAAGCGCGTGTTGAGCAGCGTGCCGCGTCCGGGCTCGCCGGTCGACGGGTTACGCACGGCCACGTCGACGGTGGAGTTGATCTCCTGGATCACGGCGCCCGCGTCGTTCGTGACCTTGACCGTGAGCGTGAACGGCTCGCCGGCCATGACGCGGGTGGGAGAGATCTCGGTCTCCAGGTGGAATCCGGAGGAGATCGCGCGCACCTGGGTGGTGCTGGCCAGGATCCCCGGCGACGTGACGTTCGAGGCGGTGATCTGCTGGAAGCCTCCGGTCGCCAGGCGCACGGGCAACACGATGGACCCGTCCGTCATCGGCGTGTCCGGAGGAAGTTGGGCCAGAGGATCTCCGCAGGTGATCCGTATGACGTCGGAGACTCCTCCGACCGGGTTGAACCACGTATCCGTCGCGAAGACGGTCACGTTGAACGCGAAGTTGATCGACTGGTCGGTCGCGGTGCCGGTGCGCCCCTCGGCCGTGCCGGGCGCGACGTCCTCTCCCGGCGCGATCAGCAGGATCCGGGCGTAGGGTCCCCCGGTCACCGGGACCTCGCTCGAGATGTGCGGCGTGATGGTGGGATCGTCCAGGTCGACCGCGGTGATCGTCTGGGACCCTGCGCGGAAGAGGGTCACGTTCAGCAGGGCCTCTCCGTTCACCAGCACGACCTCGGCGGGCATTCCGGCGAAGAGGTCCGTGGACGAGAGGCCCACCCGGTCGGTCACTCCGGGCACACGGTTGAAGAACTCGTCGACCCCCCGCACCTGGATCGGGAAGCTCGTGCCGGCGCTCTGAGCGGCCGGCGTGCCGCTGATGCCGGAAGCGGTCCCGCCGGCGGGGGACTCACCCTGAACGACGACCTGCAGCTTCACGAAGGGGCCGGGCAACACCTCGAAGCTCCCGCTCGTGCCCGTGTGCGGCGGGGACGAGAAGTCCGACACGGTGAAGGCCACCGCGCCGCCCGCGCCGCGGAAGACCATGTCGCCGGTCCAGACGCCCGCTCCGAACTGGATGAGCTGGGGCGACACGCTTTCGAGACCCGTGTTCGCCGTGATGATCGCGTTGCCCGAAAAGTCCGGGATGGTGTTTCCGGTCACGTCCGTCGCGCGGATCGTCACCGGCACGGGCGTGCCGGCGGTCACCGGGGAGGGGATCGTGTCGACCTCGAAGTGATGCGGCGCGCTCGGCGTGACCTGGATCCCGGCGCTCGTCATGCCCGTGATCGCGCCGTTCGTCTGATCCGTGACGGTGAGCGTCTGCGTGCCGACCGTGCCCAGCGAGACCGTGAACTGGCGGAAGCCGTCCACGAGTGCGCCGGAAACCGGCGTGCTCGCGGCGGGATCACTGGAGGTGATGCGCACGTTGTCCGTGGACGGGACCGGATTCCACCATTCGTCGGTCGCGTAGGTCTCCATCAGGAAGTTCTCGCCGGCGGCCTGGCTGGCAGGCGAGCCGGTGACTCCGGAAGGGCTGCCCGGGAGCGGCGTCTCTCCCGGCAGCACGATCTGCAACCGGATGAACGGACCCGGGTGCACCGTGAAGGGATCACTCAAACCGTTGATCGACGGATCGGACGGAAACGAGGCCTCGATGTTCACGTTGCCGCGATTGATGCTCGTCTCGTCCGCGCGGTAGTTCGTCACCGGGCCCGTCCAGGTGCCGTCCGTGAGCGTAACCTGGGAAGGTTCGATCCGGCCCGGACCGAAGCTCGTTAGCTCGCGCAGCGCGACGACGCCGGTAAACGGAACGGGGTTCTCGACCGGATCGATCGCCGTCACGGTGACGGTCATCGGAACGCCCGCATACTGGTTCTTCTGGTTGATCCGGGAGAACTCGAAGCCGGCGAGCAAGAGCGAATTGACCGGCGCGGATGAGGCGATCGGAATCGTCACGTCGCTGAGGTCCTCCGCGGAGACGGTGAAGGATCCCGCGGCATTGAACGTCACGCTCACGACGGCCTCGCCGCCCGACAGGGCGAAGGTTCCGGGGAGCGTGCCGCTCTCATCGGTCGTGTCGAGCGAGATCGTGTTGGTGATCGAGGACACGAGATTCCACGACGCGTCCACCGCTCGCACCCAAACGTCGATCGGGATCCCGACCGTCTGGTCGTCGGGAATGCCCGACTTCCCGGAGGCAGTGCCCGGCGCGGGCGTCTCTCCCGGCAAGAGCACCTGCAGATTCGAGTACGACTGGGCGTCGACAGGCGCCGGGAGAAGGGCGAAACCCGTCATCAAGACGATGACTGCATGCCTTGCAGCCCGCACGAGTCGCGCCGGCGAATCTGTCGGTTCGAAACTGAACATGACGACTCCTGGAAGAAGGGGGTCCCCGCCATTGGGGCGAGATCGGGGATCGGAGATGAATCGCGCCTCCCGGCAGGCGTCGAAGACGCGCCTTGGAGAAAGGGCTGTGTGAGGAGAGGCACACGGCGTGCCAAATCGGGATAAGCGGCGCATTCACCGTCCAGCCGGTTCGTAGGACCGGTCGGGAGGTCTCCGTGGACGCTCGGAGTCTGGCTGATTGTCCAGGAACAGCGCAGACGCGAGGGAAAGGTGCTCGGTTCCCGACCCGCCTTGAGAATCAGGCGAGGGAAGGGGCGTGCCTTAATCCAGAACTTGATCCTGAGCCTCAGATCCTGACGTCCGAAATTCTCTCCCTGCGCACTTCTCCCCAATGCCGCGTCCGCCTCTCGAACGGCACATCCCCGACTCCTCGATCTCGGGACCAACCGGCCACTCCCCCGATAGGAAGGGGAATTCCTTTCCCTTTCTCCTCAACCGTGCCGTCGCGAGCCGGCGCCCGAGGCCGCTCGCGTGGGCGATCCACGGATCGTGCCGTTCCGGAACAAGCCGCCGCACGCTGCAACCATCTCTCGGTGTTAACGTTGTGAGCGTGAGCGGCCGCCCGCCTCGGTGTATTCTCTGTTGTGGACCTCCGTCTCTTATTTTGGAGGAAGCTACCTGAACGAGCTGCCGTGGGGCGGCAGGGAGGGACAGCCGTGCACCGGGTGAAACTGTTCGCCGCGATCGCCGCTGTCGCGGCTCTCAGCGGCACGACGAGAGCGTATGCCGAGACGATTCCCGTCCGAACGCCGATCCTTCTTCCGGGAGATGATCTCCTCGGCCCGGCCGCGAGCCGGCAGGAAGCCCCGCGAATAGCGCTCGGCGGGAAGCAGTACCTGGTCGTCTGGACGGATCACCGAACGAACTTCGTCTCGCTGCCGCCCTTTTCCGAGGAGCAGACCGCGCGGGACGTCTATGCCGCGAGGGTCGACGCTAACCACGATCTGATCGATGCGAGCCCCATCATCGTCAGTCAGGATCTCGGATATCAGTTCGATCCCCAAGTCGCCTGGAACGGTGAGAACTGGCTCGTCGTCTGGGAGAATCAAAGTCCGACCGGGTCCTTCTACGAGTCCCGGGTCTATGCGGCCCGAGTGAGTCCGGGAGGCACCGTCCTCGACACGCCGTTCAGCGTCTTCGGCGAGACCGGGGCCAGCGGTACGGACCACGCCGTCACGAGCGACGGGACGAACTGGCTCGTCGTGGAGCAGGGTCATGATGCTCCAGCCCAGGGGATCCTCGGGGTGCGTGTCTCTCCGACGGGCGTGGTCCTCGACGCGGCGCCGGTGGTCCTCGTACCGCCCACGTATTACCTGTACTTCGACATAAGCGTGCACTCCGCCGGCGGTGAGCATCTCCTCACGTACAAGGCGTCGGGCAATTTCGAGGCGCGACGATTCCAGCTCGATCTCACGCCGATCGGGAGCGTCTTCGGCGTGCCGGGCCTCGTGCTGACCTCCCGCCCGATCGAGTACTTCATCGCGTGGACCTCGGGATCGAATCTGGTGGGCTCGCCGATGGCCCCGGACGGAACTCTCTCGATCCCGGCCGGCGTCGCGATCACTCCCGCGTCCGGCATCTCCGGGACCGATCTCGGCTGGGACGGCACGACCTGGTGGGCCTCCTGGCGTCACGCGATCGACGGGATCGAAGCGACGCGCATCACGACCGACGGAGTGGTACTCGACTTCGGAGGTGTCGCGCTCGACCCGCCGAACGAGAGTTTCATGGGAGATCCCTCGATCGAGGGCGGCCCCGGAGCGGGAATGCAGGTCGTGTGGCAGGACCGCCGCTCGGGAGGGATCTACCCCGAAGACGTCTTCGCGGCGCCCTACGACGCGGCGGGACAACCCGGCGCGTCGGTCCCGATTTCGCTCGGCGCGCCGGCACAGCGTCTGACAGACATCACCGCGGGCGAGGGTGGCTTCGTCGTGGTCTTCGACAGCGAGATCTCCGGATCAAGAAGGATCAAGGCGCAGCGGATCGACGCGACGGGGACGCCGATCGATCCCGCGCCCGTGGAGGTCGCGAGCGGCCCGTACCTCAGCGGGCCGTCCGTCTCCTGGAGCGGCTCGGTGGTTCTCGTCGCGTGGTCGGACGGCGACAGCGTCGTCGCGAGGCGACTCGCGAACGATCTGACGCCGATCGACCCGGCACCGTTCGTCGTGATGGACGGCGGCTCCCCGGACGTGGCCGCACTCGGCAACGTTTTTCTCGTGGTGGGAACCCAGCCGACGATCAGCAGCCACTTCGTTCATCCCTTTTCGATGCGGGTCGACGGGGCCTCCGGTGCTCTCCTCGATCCCCAGCCCGTGGCTCTCGGGCAGTACTTCGCGCGGAATCCGCGGGTTGTGGCCCTCGGGAGCCGGTGGCTTGCCACCTGGCAGAGAAACGTCTCTCACGACGACAACATCGCGTACGTCAAGGCAAACTTCATCGAGACCGACGGGACGGCGGGGTCGGAGTTCTACGTGTCCGGCTCGCCCGTGGTCGGCTTCACGCCCGACGTCGCGTTCTCGGGGTCGACGGCGCTCTTCGCCTGGACCACCGGGACGATAGCGAGCGCAAACAACGATCTTCAGGCGTCGATCATGCTGCCGGATGGCACGTTTCCCGGACCTTCGGGAGGAACCCTTCTCTCCGACGCGGCCGATCGCCAGCGGCAGCCGGCCGTTGGCTGGAGCGGCTCCGAGTTCGTCGTGGTCTGGGTCGACAAGCGCAACTCCGAATTCTTCTTCGACGAGAGAACCGACATCTACGGCGCGCGCGTCGACGAGACGGGCAGCGTGAGCGATCCGAACGGCTTCGCCGTGGCCTCGAGACTCCGGCCCGAGACGGAGCCTGCGATCGCGGGAGGAAATGGGCAGGTGTTCGTCGCCGCCTCCCTCTTCGAAGCCGAGGCGCCATTCTGCTCGTATCGACTGGGAGTGATCGGCGTGGGGAGTGGAGTGACGTCCGCACCGGCGTGCACGGCCTCTTCGCCGGACCTGAGAGTCGTGGGTGTGGCGCCGAACCCGTTCGGCGAGCGGACCGAGCTCCGATACTCCGTTCCGCGGCGTGCGAACGTGGAGTTCATAATCCATGATGTCGCAGGGCGGCGGGTGCGAACCGTTCAGGACGGCATCGTGTCCGGCGGAGAGCACGCCTTCGTCTGGGACGGGTGCGGCGACGACGGCCGCAGGCTTCCGAACGGGGTCTATCTCCTGCGGCTGAGCTCGGATTACAGCGTGGAGACGAGCAAAGTGGTGCTCGTTCGATGAGCGCCCGCTCGGCATCATTTGGCCTTCTCGACCTCCGAACCCAACCGGAGTCACTCCAATGAACCATAAAGCGTCTGCCTTCATCGCCACTCTCGCGAGTCGCGCTCTGGCCACCGGCGCTGCCGCAGAGATCGTTACTGTCACCGTCGGAACCGACCCCATAAACATCGATTGGCGGACGGCCACCATTGAGGATCTCCCGGGACCGGACGGTCTGGGCGATAGCGGGATGGTCGAGGGTGAATGTGAGGACGGACACTCTCGTCCCGCACTTCGGACACGAGAGGACTTCGACGTCCCGGATTCCGCGCAGGAGCCCGGCTCACCTCCGCCTCAGGGCCCGGATCCTCTCGCGGGCGGTCGGCGCAAGGGATCTTCGGGTGGTGAGGTTGCGGCTTCGGTGTCGGGGGTGGATCCGGGGCGTAGGGCGGTCGTTCACGACCGCTCCCCCCCCTCACTCCCCCATCGCCCCGGCCTTCCGCCGGAGCCGTTCGATCTCCTCGTCCCCGGGGTGGAAGCGCAACACGGCGGTGAGAACCGACTCGGCCTCTGCGGTGCGGTCGAGGCTCATGAGCGCTTCGCTCATCGCGAGGTGGGCCTCCCGGTGCCGCCGATCCACGGCGAGAGCCTGCCGCGCCGTCTCGAGACCGCCCTCGAAGTCCCGCGTCCGCACGAGAAGCGTCGCCCGGTCGGCGATGAAGTCGGGGTTGCGCGGCTCCCGCGCGAGGGCCTCGGCGATCGCATCGAGTGCGGTGGGAAGCCGTCCGGCGTCCCGGTGAAGGTGAGAGAGGTTCGCGAAGGGGGCTCCCTTGCGGGGATCGAGCTCGGCCGCCCGGAGGTAGTCCTCGACCGCTCCCGCGAGATCCCCCTGTCGGGCCCTCGACTGTCCCCGTCCGTCGAGCGCCAGGGCGTAGACGTCCGCGATCGTCCGAGACCGGGGATCGAGCCGGTAGGCCCTCTCGATCACGCGCAGCCCCCTCTCGCCCTGGTTCTCCCGGAACGCGATGCGCGCGCGATCCTCGAGGATCCGCGCCCGCCGCGCGCGCTCCAGCTCCGCCTCGATGCCGGGGGGCGCGTTCACGAGAAACTCCTCCGTTCCGCCCGCCGCCTCGCCCAGGCTCTCGAACAGCTCGGCGATCGTCTCGCGGTAGAGGAGCTTCGGGGCCTCGAACTCGAGGTAGAGGTTGTCGTCGGTGTTCGGAGGGAACCCCGCGATGTAGCGGTCGAAGTGCTCGCCGGCCAGGACGTTCTTCGTGAAAAGCGTCACGAGGTCGGGCGTGTCGATCTGCCGCAGCATCTCGGCGACGACGGGGTCTTTTCCCTTCTCGAGCAGACGCGCGGCGTCGAACGCGAAATCCTCGCCCCCCGCGATGATCACGAGGTCCCCCCAGCCGGCCATCCAGAGCGAGCACCGGGGCAGGTGCTCGCGGACGGCCGCCATCACCGAGCGGAGCGCGTCCGGAGTGAGGGAGTACCCCTGGATCCAGGAGACGAGGATCCCGCCCGGCTTCAGGTGATCGGCCGCCCGCGCGAAGAACTCCGAGGACATGAGGGACCCGATCCCGGAGTTCCAGACGTTCGAGGGCTGCGAGACGATCACGTCATAGGCTCGGCCGGACAGCCCGAGATGGTTCCGTCCGTCTCCTACGATCACGCGACAGCGGGGGTCGTCGAGGATGCCCCCGTTCGCCTCCTCGAACAGCCGCGCCGCGTGGACCACCGCCTCCGAGATCTCCACGCACTCCACGCTCTCGACTCCGGGGTGCCGGAGCGCCGCCGCCGCGGTGATCCCGCTGCCGAGTCCGATGACGAGCACGTCCCGGGGATTCGCGTGCAGGATGCCGCCGAGCCCGCCCACCAGGACCTGCGTTCCGAGATCGCCGAAGTTGCTCGCCTCGGTGACGCCGTTCATCTGCATGGTGAGCTCGTCCCCCCAGCGACGGACGGTGATCGTGGACGTGATGCCCTCCTCGAGGAACACGAGCTCCTTTCGGTCCTCCGCGAGCTGGGTCTGACCGAAACGGCGGAGATCGACCGCAATGGCGAACCCGCCACGGGTGAGCGCGGAACGATTCCAGTCGGGGAGGACCGCAATGGCCGCCACCGCGGCCAGCGCCACTCCGGAGGCCGCGAGGATCGGCCGTCCCCGGATTGCCGGGCGCCCCGCCCGGCGCCGGAAGAGCAGGAGGAGGCAGGTCATAAAGATCTGCAGCGCGGCCGCGAAGAGGATTCCGGTGCGAAGCCCGATTGTTGGAATGAGCACGAACCCCGCGGCCCACGATCCGATTATGGCCCCCAGAGTGTTCGAGGCGTAGACGTCCCCGACCGAACGGCTCGGCCCCGCGGACTGCCGGTCGATTCCGACGGCGAGGGGAAACGCCGCGCCCGACAAGAACGTCGGAGGGAGCATCGGGAGGCCGGCGAGGACGAACTTGGCGAGGAGACCCTCCAGCCATGTCCCCCCGCCGCGGGCCGCCAATCCCACGAAGAGGCCGGGCAGCCGATCGAAGATCGGCAGCAAGAACAGGGCGAGAAATCCGATGAGGGCCGGGGCCGCGGTGAACACCGCGGGAGCCCGCCGTCCGTCGCGCAGCAGACGCCCCGCCCACAGGCTGCCTCCGGCGATCCCGAGGAGGAAGACGGTCAGTACGATGGCGAACGCATACGTCGTCGTGCCGAGAGCGAGCGCGAGCGCGCGGGTCCAGAGCACCTCGAAGGCCAGGGCGGCGAATCCGAGGACTCCGGCGGTCGTCAGGATCAGGGCGCGCGGAATCGCGGGCCCCTCCCGTTCCGGTCGCGCCGTGTCCTCGTCCCTCGCCTCGGCCGCCCCGACGCGGCCTTCCTCCGTCCGGGCGAGACGCAGGGCGATTCCCGCGATCGCGAGGTTCAGCGCCACCCCGAGGACGAGCGTTCGCGACAGTCCCAGGCCGGGCAGCAGAACGAAGCTGGCCCCGACCGTGCCGGTGACCGCTCCGAACGTGTTGATCGCGTAGAGGTGGGCGACCCGCTGGCGTGCGCGCAACGGAAGCCGTTCGGCGTGGGCGGTGAGCACGGGGAGGGTCGCGCCCATCAGGAAGGTCGGCGGCAGGAGTATGATCGCGCTTACCGCGAAGCGGAGCGCCGACAGACCCCAGAACGAGCCGGAGAGACCGGGATAGACGGTCTCGTAGAGGGGGTCGATCGCGCGCAGCACGAAGGGGACCAGACCGGCATACAGGCCGAGCCCGAGCTCGAGCAGGCCGTACGCCCGCAGCGGATTGCGCAGACGGGGGGCCATCCGTCCGCCCCAGAGCCCTCCGAGGGCGAGTCCGCCCATGAACGCGGCCAGCACGGTGGAGACGGCGAGAACCGTCGCGCCGAACACGTGCACGAAGAGACGGATCCAGACGACCTGATAGAGGAGGCCGACCGCGCCGGACGAGAAGAAGAGTCCGAGGACCGCACGGGAGCGAACGGGTACGGGGCTCAAGCGCGAGTTCCGGCGCGGGAAGAGAGGGACGGGGGAACGGCCGACCAGTATAGCAGGGGAGCGGGGATCTGGCTCACGGTCCTCGAAACCGTACCCTGACCGACCGCGTACGCCCCGTCGCCGAGTCCGCGACGGAGACCGTCAACGGGAACGGACCCTCCCATCGATCCCGCGGCATGGCGGCAATGATCGGCGTCTTCACGTCCGCGAGGGCGTCGATCTCGAGGCGGGGTTGCGGAACCGTGAAGTCCGGAAGCGCGGCGGCCGCGCCGGCCTCGGCCACGCCCGGTGACTCATCCGTCTCCTCCGGAATCCGGACGAAGAACACCGCACGCTCCGACATCTTGTTCTGGATACGCAGCGTGAAGATGTTCCGGATCACGGCCCCGTCGAGCTGGTAGGGGAGTCCCGTCGATCGGAGCACCCGGACCTCGAAAGGGGTCCGACGGAGCGACACCGCGCCGAACACCCCGACTCCCGCCAGGGCGAGAACCGCGTAGAGCGCGACCCGCGCCCGGAAGAATCCGCGTCTTCGCCCGGTCCGGAAGCCGCGCTCCGAATCGTACCGCACGAGGCCCTCCGGACGGCCGATTCGCCTCATGACGTCGTCACAGGCGTCCACGCAGTTGGCGCACCCGATGCATTCCATTTGGAGACCGTTCCGGATGTCGATTCCGGTGGGGCAGGCGGCGACGCACCGGAAGCAGTCGATGCAGTCGCCACCCTGATCCGTCCGCTTGGAGCGCGGCTCCCCTCGCACCTCGTCGTATCCGATGATGACCGTGTCCGCGTCGATGAGCGCGGACTGGAGCCGGCCGTACGGGCAGACGATCAGGCACGTCTGCTCGCGAAACCACGCGTAGTCGAAGAGGAGGACCACCGTCCACGACATGATCCAGAGAAACGCGGTCCAGTGATCGGCCGGGTTCCCGCGCACGACCGAGAGCAGCTCCCGCGCCGGAATGAAGTACGCCACGAAGACATGTGCGTTGAGGAAGGCGAGGAAGAGGAAGATCCCTCCCTTCATCGCCTTTCTCCAGACCTTCCCGGCGGTCCACGGGCCGAGGTTGCGGCGGATCCGCGCGTCGCGCGGACCCTCGATCCAGCGCTCGACCCTCCGGTACACGCCCTCCATGAAGACGGTCTGCGGGCACGCGTAGCCGCACCAGACCCGACCCCAGAGCGACGTGGTGACGAACAGGGCGAACCCGAGCCCGGAGACGAGGAAGAAGAGCAGATAGAAGTCCTGGTTCGTGAACGTCTGTCCGAACAGGAACGCGTTCCGGCCCGGAATGTCGATGTGTACGGCGGGTCGCCCGCCGATCTCGATCCAGGGCAGAGCGACATAGACTAGAAGCAGGATCGTCCAGAGGACGTTCTTGCGGCCCTGCCATCGGCCCCGGACGTCCGCCGGGTGCAGGAAGTTCCGGGAACCGTCCGGGTTGATCGTGTAGACTTCCCCGACGTCGGGGAGGACTCGCCGTTCCGCTCATCTCCCTCTCTTTCGAGCGGCTGAACGCATCCCGCGAACGGCCGTACGCGTCAGGATCCCGCGGCCTCCTCGGGCTCGGCGGCCGCCGGCCCCTCTGCCTCGCGGGCCGTCGGGGTCTCGAGCTCGCCCTCGGGCGCCTTCCCCGGGAGGTTCTTGCCCTTCATCGTGAGGATGTACGCCGTCACGTCCTCCACCCGTCTCGGCTCCGGAACGCCGACCGTGATGATGTGTCGGATCTGGAGCGGGGCTCCGCCGTGAATCCAGTGGCCGTCCGTGAGGTTGGGACCGACGAGTCCCGAGCCGTCGGCCAGGTGGCATGCCACGCAGTACTGGTCGAAGATCTCCCGCCCCGCCGCGAGTCGAGCGGGATCGGAGGCCAGCGCCAGGAGGGACGCGTCCGTCACCTCGGCGCGGGACTCGGCGGCCTCGGCCAGGACCTGCTCGTAAGCGCTCATCTCCCGCTCGTAGCGGGTCTGTTGCTGGAGCCCGAATCCCCACGTGTGCAGCCAAAGCCAGTAGAGAGCCGCGAAGGCGATCGATCCGTAGAGAGTGTAGAGCCACCAATTCGGGAGGCGGTTGTCGTACTCCCGGATCCCGTCGTACTCGTGGTCCCGGAGCTGATCTCGGTCATTCTCGACCATTCTGAGATTCACCTCCTCTCATCCGGGCCTCGCTGTCGGCGACGTCGTTTCCCTCGAGGGGTAGAGACGCGACATGATCGAGCATCGGTTTCTTCATCCGGAAGAACACGTGATAGAGCACGGCGAGAAACGCTCCGATGAAGAGGAACATCGCCGCGAACGGCAGGAACAACAGGTCGGAACGGGCGAGGAACTCGGAGAGCATGATCAACTCCCTCCCGGCGCGGACGCGACGGTGGGAGCGGTGGGCTGCGGTCCGCGGCCCAGCCGCTGGAGATAGGCGATCAGGGTGACGAGCTCGCTCTCGAGATCGATGGTCACCCCCTGGGCCGCCAGATCCTCCTGGATGAGCGCGGCCTGGGACCGCGCGACGACCACCGCCTCGTGGATCTCGTCCTCCGAATAGGGTACGCCCAGGGAGCGCATCGCGCTCATCTTGGCCGGGATCTTCGAGTAGTTCGTCGGCGCGTCCTTCAGCCAGGCGTACGCCGGCATGTTGGACCCCGGAGACGTCGCGCGCGGGTCCATCATGTGCTGGTAGTGCCAGAGGTTCGGGTACTTGCCGCCGACCCGGTGAAGGTCCGGTCCCGTGCGCTTGGAGCCCCATTGGAACGGATGGTCGTAGACGAACTCCTCGCTCCGGGAGTAGTCGCCGTAGCGGAGCGTCTCGTGGCGGAACGGTCGGATCATCTGGCTGTGGCAGTTGTAACAGCCCTCGCGGACGTAGATGTCCCGCCCCTCGAGCTCCAAGGGGCTGTAGGGCTTCTGCTGGTATCTCGGGTCCGCCGGTTCGGAGAAGGACTCCATCGTGCGGTACGCCGCCGCCGCCGTCGCCGCCGGCTCGGCCGGGACCTTCCGCTTGATCACGAGCGCGGGAATCAGCTCTGCGACTCCGCCCGCCAGCATGACGAACAGGACGAGGATCGTGAAGGCCAGCGGCTTGCCCTCGAGCAGCGAGTGCCAGCTCCGTCTTTCCTTCGCGTAGATCCGGTGGACGATGATCGCGGCGATCACGATCCCGGCCGCGAGAGTGATCGCGACAGGACTGAAGATCGGAGAGGACACGGCGAGAATCACCGCGCCCAGCACGATCAGGACCGAGAGCACGACCGGCGCGCCGGTCATGACCTTCGCATCGGACAGGGCCGGGGCCTTCCGCTCCGGAGCGGGGACGGTCACCGTGCCGTCGACCGGCCGACCCGATCGCGCGGTGCGGATGATGTTGTACGTGAGCAGGAGGTAGCCCACGAGGTAGGAGAGCCCGCCGACGATCCGCATCATGTACATGATCCGGGAAGCGCGAAGACCTTCGACGAAGTCCGGGAACTTGAGGAAGCCGTCGCCGTCGAGGGCACGCCAGAAGAGCCCCTGGCTGACCCCCGAGATCCACATGGATGTCATGTAGAGCAGGATGCCGAAGGTGCCGAGCCAGAAGTGCGCATCCGCCAGCTTCGTCGAGTAGAGCTTCGTGTTCCAGAGCCGGGGTGCCAGCCAGTAGAACACGCCCGCCGCCATGAATCCGTTCCAGCCGAGGGCGCCGCCGTGCACGTGACCGATGATCCAGTCGGTGTAATGGGCCAGGGAGTTGACCGTCTTGATCGAGAGCAGCGGCCCCTCGAACGTCGACATCCCGTAAAACGTGACGCCGACGATCAGAAACTTGAGGATCGGGTCGGTCCGCAGCTTGTCCCAGGCCCCCCGCAGCGTCAGGAGACCGTTGAGCATCCCGCCCCACGACGGAGCCCAGAGCATGAGGCTGAAGACCATGCCCAGGGTCTGGGACCAGTCGGGAAGGGCGGTGTTCAGCAGGTGGTGAGGTCCGGCCCAGACGTAAGTGAACACGAGTCCCCAGAAGTGGACCACGGAGAGGCGGTAAGAGTACACGGGCCGCCCGGCCGCCTTCGGCAGGAAGTAGTACATGATGCCGAGAATCGGCGTCGTCAGGAAGAAGCCGACCGCGTTGTGCCCGTACCACCACTGGACCAGGGCGTCCTGGACGCCCCCGAAGATCGAGTAGCTGTGAAAGAGGCCGGTGGGCAGGTGGAAGCTGTTGACGATGTGCAGGACCGCGATCGTCACGACCGTGGCGATGTAGAACCAGAGAGCCACGTACAGGTTCGGCTCGTTCCGGATCGCGAGGGTCCAGAAGAAGTTGGTGCCGAACGCGACCCACACGAGCGCGATGCCGACGTCGATGGGCCAGATGAGCTCCGCGTACTCCTTGCCCTGGGTGAGACCGAGCGGAAGGGAGATCGCGGCCGCCACGATGATCGCCTGCCAGCCCCAAAAGTTGAACCAGCTCAGGAAGTCGGACGCCATGCGCGTCTTCAACAGCCGCTGCGTCGAGTAGTAGATCCCCGCGAACATCATGTTTCCCACGAACGCGAAGATGGCCGCGTTCGTGTGGAGCGGGCGCAGTCGACCGAAGGTCAGGAACGACGTCCCGAAGTTCGCCTGCCGGGAGACGAGCTGAACCGCGACGAGGATCCCGACGAGAAAGGCCACGAGCCCGAAGATGATCGAAGCGATCATGAAGGCTCGGGTGACCCCGTCGTCGTATTCGATCTGTCGCGTCGCGGCGGGGCTATCGGTCATGGGGATCTTCTCCTTCGTGAGCCGGAACGGATGAAGTCGGAGCGGGCGCCTCGTCCGGTTCGAGCGGGAGAAGCGAGAGGCGCTCTCCGTGCTCGAAGTCGCCCTCCCGGACGCGCGAGGCGAAAAAGAGGAGGCCGGCGGCGACCAGGCCGAGGCTGACCAGTATGAGGATGACGATCACCTCCATCGGAGCCGCCTCTCCGAGAGCCTGGACGCGGTCCAGGTGACGAGGAGCGCCGAGCTGATCGGCATGAGGACCGCGGCGACGACCGGTCGGACGAGACCGGCGAAGCAGAGGCCGAGCGCGATCGCGTTGTAGGCGGCGGCGAACACGAGGTTGTCGCGAACCACGGTCCGAAGCCGCCGCGCCAGCCGGAGCGAGGAGCGTACCGCGGCGATTCCCTCTCCGAGAAAGTAGAAATCGGCCCGGGCGGGCAGCGCGGGGTGGTCGACCGCCGGGGTGCCGGCGCACGCCGCGGCCGCGAAGCTCGGGGCGTCGTTCAGACCGTCCCCGACCATCAGCGTGTCGCCCCGGTCGAGGCGGCGCACGCGATCCGCCTTTGCGGCGGGATGAAGCCCGCCCCGGGCGCGCTCCACGGGAATCCCGAGGGCTCGGGCCGCGGCCTTCGCCCTCTCCTCCGTGTCGCCGCTCAGAAGGTGGATCTCCAGGCCGTCGTCGGCGAGAGCGGCGACCTCCCGGGCGGCGTCTTCCCGCAGATCCTCCTCGAAGTCGAACAGGGCGACGAGCTCGCCCTCCCGGGCGAACGCGGCCCGCGTGACGGAGTCGGACAGGTCCTCAGGCTCGCCCGCGAACTCGGGGCTCCCGAGGCGCCACCGCGTGCCGCGCAAGCTCCACTCGAGCCCCCGACCGGGAATCTCGCGGACCGGCTCGTCGTCGACGAGGCGCACGCCCAGAGCGGCCGATCCGCCCAGCTCCCTCACGAGGCAGCGGCTCACCGGGTGATTGCTCCGAATCGTCAGGTCGAAGAGAACGCGACGCTCCTCGTCGGTCAGGGCTGCGAGGGCCTGACGCGATCGCTCGGCGAGGGCGAGACGCCCGTGCGTGAGCGTGCCCGTCTTGTCGAAGAGGACCTTGCGGACCCCGAGCGCCCGATCGAGAAACGTCCGGCTCCGCAGAAACACGCCGCGGCGACGCAGCGCGGCGTGCACGAGGTCGTGCGCGAGAGGCGTCGCGAGGCCGAGGGCGCACGGGCACGTCACGACGAGAATCGAGACGGTCACCGCGAGCGCGCGGGGCGGTCCGTGCGGAAGCCACGCGAGGAACCCCGCCGCGGCGAGGAGCAAGACCCCCGCGACCCAGACGGTCCCGACGCGGTGCCACCACCGCGGCGACGGCCTCCGCCCGTCGCGGGACTCCGGTTCGGCCGGGAGCAGATCGTGCAGACTCGAACGCCGGAACGGCTCCAGCGCGGTCAACCGCATCGCCGAGTCCCCCGCGTTGAAGGAGCCGGCCGGCACCCGGGCGCCGGGCTCGAGTGTCCGAGGGCGCGACTCTCCGCTGATCCAGTCGAGCGAGATGCTCGCCGGACGTTCGAGGAGGATCCCGTCGACCGCGACCAGATCCCCGGGCACGACCCAGATCTCGTCCCCCTCGTCCACGTCCGAGGCGGGGACCGCGCTCACCCGGCCGTCGCGGACCCGCCTCGTCGTGAGCCCGGAGAGACCGTCCCCGGCGAACAGAGTTCGTCGATTCCTCTCGAGAAGCCGCTCCTGGATCCATCGTCCCAGGACCATGAGCGCGATGAAGACCGTGAGCGAATCGAAGTAGGCCGCCTCGGGGCCGATCGTGAGATGCCCCTGTACGGATCCCGCCCAGGCCAGCACCACCCCGGTCGCGACAGGGAGGTCGAGGTGGACGACGCCGCGGCGAATCCCGCGCCAGGCGCCCCGGATGAAGATCCAGCCGCCCGCCACGACCGCGACCGTGCCGAGACCGAAGTTCAGCCAGCCGAAGAAGGGGTGGAGGATTCCGTCCCGCGGAGCGAGCCCGAAGTAGAAACAGAGGCTGAAGATCATCGCGTTGATCGCCGCCGCGGCGCAGACGGCGAGCCGGACGAGAAGGCCGCGGGACTCGGGGGACGGCGTCTTGCGCCGCGGTCCGAGGCGATAGCCGAAGCGCTCCGCCTCCCGCACGTAGTCGCGCAGGTCTCCCTCGGCGGGATTCCAGAGGATGTCCGCCTGCCCGAGCGAGGGGTTGATGTGCAGGAGCACGCCGCCGGGAGCTCTCCGGAAGAGCTCCTGCAGGAGCCAGACGCAGGCGGCGCAGTGGACGCCCTGCACGTCGAGCGCGAGGCGGAGCGTTCCGTCCTCGGCGGGGACGGTCTCGTCCCGGAGACGATCGAGCCAGGCGAAGTTGTCGGGGCGGAGGTCGTGGGGAGGCGCGGTGCGACGGGATCGGAGATCGTAGAAGCGCTCCAATCCGGTGTCGTGGATGAGCTCGAAGACGCGCGCGCACCCTTCGCAGCAGAAGTCGTCGCCCCGGACCCGGCGCTCCCGCGGCACGGGAAGACCGCAGTGACGGCAGTCCTCCGGAGCGGTCGGGGCGCACGCCGCCCTCTCCGGGGGTCGTTCCCGGCGATCGGGGGAGGGTCGCGGCGGTGGGGCGGCGAATTCGGGGGTCATGCGCGGTCTTTCCATTCGAGCGGGTTGAGCCGGCCTACCATATCACCGCCGGTCCCAGTCGAAGGTGCGGAATCCAGCCCAGCGCTGCCGCCCCGCGCAATCCGAGCTGGACTCCGATGAGGAGGAGGAGAACGGCGCCGATCTGCGTCAGGCGGAGACGCAGACGCGTCCCCAGCGTGCCGACCCCCATTCCGAGCAGCGCGAGGGCGGGAAGGGTCCCGACGCCGAAGAGGAGCATCGTGAATGCCCCCCGGGCGGGACTGCCGGTCGAGGCGGCGGCGAGCGCGGTCACGACGACCGGTCCGCAGGGCAGGAACCCGTTCGCCACTCCCAGTCCGTACTGTCCGAAGCGATTCCGCGTCGCGAGAAGCCGCCGGATTCGATCGGCCACGGCGCCCGCCAGGTCGGACGACTCGATCCACCGCCGGGTCGGGAGCAGGTCGAGCAGCCCGATCCCCAGAATCAGCATCAATGCTCCGATTCCGATCGAGACTCCCGCGCGAACCCACTGGGTCGAGGAGGACGCGCCTCCGAGCGTCCCGACGAGCGCGAACAAGACCCCGAGGGTGACGTAGCTCGTGAGCCGGCCGCCGTGATAGAGCGACAACGAGACGGCCAGGAACCCGTGCGAGCTCCCTCCCCGGCGGCAGGAGAGGGAGAACGCCGTCTGAATCGGCCCGCACATGCCGACGCAGTGGCCCAGGGACTGCGCCAGGCCGGCGCCGAGGAGCATCGCCCCGGTGAGGGGCTCGGTCGGGTCGAGGCCGCAGCAGGGGGTGGGATCCATGGGGGGACCGTACGCCGAAACTCGTGTCACGGGAAGGGGTTGCCCGGATGCCGTCGGATGCGTGGGGCGCTGCGAATGGCGGTCGGCGGGCGCGTGGGCACAGGCGGTGGGGCCGTCCACATTGTCGGAGACGAACCGCACGAGCGCCTCCTCGGGGTCGTCGCCCACGGTCACGACGGATTTGAGTCTTCGGGCCCACACCAGGGCGGACGGGCCGGTGAAGCGGTGCCCGAGGGATGTTGACAGGGCCCGAATCAAACGTATGATTCATTCAAACGTTTGATATGAAGGCGGCCTCGCGATGTCCCACTCCGAATCTCCCGAGCACGGCACCCGGGAGCGTCTCCTCGACGCGGCGGAGCGTCTCTTCGCGGAGGAGGGAATCCGGTCGACGTCGCTCCGGCGGATCATCCGGGAGGCGGGGGCCAACCTCGCCGCCGTCCACTATCACTTCGGCTCCAAGGCGGAGCTCGTCGTGGAGGTGCTCGCCCGGCGGATTCGGCCGATGAATGCGGAGCGGCTCCGGCGGCTCGATCGACTGGAGGCGGAGGCGGCCGGCGGCGCTCCCCGATTGGGCGACGTGCTGCGCGCCCTCCTCGGCCCCGCCCTCGTGACGATGCGGCCCTCGCGAAAGGGGCCGAGCCGCTTTCGACACCTGATGGTGCGCCTCCACACCGAGGGGGGGGACGATCTCCGTACGCTCGTCCACGCCCACTTCGCTGAGACGCTTCAACGCTTTTCCGTCGTGGTCGGGCGCTGCTGCCCTCATCTCTCCCGAAGGGAGATCATGGAGCGGATGAAGTTCACGATCGGGGCGATGGCGTTCTCCGCGATGGACCATCCCGCGTTTCGATCCTTCGGTGAAGAGTCCGGAAGCGACACCGAACCGGTGGGACGGAGCGACGAACTCGACCTCGATCGGCTCGTCGCCTACGTGGAGGGGGGGTTCCGGGCCGCCGGCGAGAAGGGGGAGGGTTCGCCGTGACAGGACGCCTCCCGCTCCCGCACGCGCGGCCGCGTGTTCTTCGGCCTCCCGGCCTCGTTCTTCTCACTCTAGGCGTCGGTCTGCCCGCACTGCTCGGCCTGCCCGGGTGCGGCGGAGCGCCTCCCGTTCGCCATCCCGACCTTTCCGCCGCGCTCCCCGAAAGCTGGGCGGCCGGGACCGAAAGCGACGGCCCGGTCTCCTCCTGGTGGGAGTCGTTCCCCGATCCTCGCGTCCGGGCGATCGTGACCGAGACGCTGGCGCACAATCTCGATCTGGCGGCGGCGGGATCGCGACTCGAGGCGGCCGCGGCGGAGGCGAGAATCGCGGGGGCCGACGTCTTTCCCCAGGCGAACCTGACCGGGTCGGCGGCGCGGCGCAAGCAGGTGTTCGTCGGGCTGCCGATCCCGACCGGAGGAGGCGGTCCCCCGTCCTCCACCACGGACAACTACGGGGTCTCGCTCGACGTGAGCTGGGAGCTCGACGTCTGGGGGCGCGTGCGCTCCGTCCGGTCGTCCGCCGCCGCGGAGCTGGAGGCGG
>JALGZR010000180.1 GCA_025774805.1 bacterium | reverse complement strand
CCCGATCATCCCGGCCGTCCCAGTGGACCTCATATCGCCCCAGAGACCGTTCCCGTTCGACCAGCGTCCGGACGAGGCGGCCGCGGAGGTCGTAGACGCGGAGTCGAACCGGGACCAGTTCCCGGTCAAACGGGATCTCGTACTGGATCGTCGTCGAGGGATTGAACGGATTGGGGGCGTTCGGATAGAGATGGACGATCCGCGGGAGTACGAGGGCTTTCGAGTCCCGGGGATCCCCGCCGATCCCGAGGGGTGGCCCCTCACCGCTCCCCCCATAGGCCCCCATATCGCTCCTCGGCGTCCCCAGCCCGTGGGAACAATCGAGCAGGCTGTCCGCAAGGGCGGGATCGCCGGCGTCGATGCAGGGCGAATCAGTCTCGTGCCCACACGACACGGCCTTCAGGTGAAAATCACCTTCCAGGGGATTCACGAAGGATGGATCGGCGTCGATGTTCCCTTCACCCCATTCGACGTAACCGTTGTCGTTCGTGACGATCGCGGTGCGCCCCCCTTCCAGGTCCGAGTAGATCACCGAGAGCGTGTTCGGGAGCTCGAGCCCGTCGAAGTAGATCTCCTCGGGGAGATCGTTCCAGAGAATACAGTTCACCAGCGCCGAAGCGCTGAAATCCGAGCAGAAGATGCCGCCGCCCCCATCCGTGGCGGAGTTCAACGCCACGGTGTTGTTGGTGAACATCGGGTTCGAGCCATCCGCGACGAAGATCCCGCCGCCGCCATAGGCTCGGTTTTCCGAAATCGTGTTTCCGATGATCTCCGTCGACGGGAAAGACCCGATGTAGATCGAGATCCCGCCCCCCGTCGTGGCCGAATTCTCGAGGATTTGGTTGTTCCAAATTCGGGGAGAGGAGTAGGAACAGTCGATGGCGCCCCCCCGCTCCGCCGAGTTGCCGGAGAACGTGTTCTCTACGATCGTCGGCGCGGATCCATCCTGACAGGAGATTCCTCCGCCGTGGCCGCTCGTTCGATTGTCCAAGATCACGTTCCTCGAGATCGTCGGGGAGGAGCCGTTCCGGCAGAGAATCCCCCCTCCCCTCTCCAGGCCCAGGCCGTTCGCGATGGTGAACCCGGTGAGCCCGCTGGTCGAATCCTCCCCGTGCAGGAAGAGGAAGACCGACTCCAGCGAATCGCCGTCCACGATCGATGCCGCGTGAAGACCGGTCTCCGTCGCGCCGGCGCCCATCACGGTGATCGCCTTGCCGAAGAACGAGACGCCGTGCTCGTGATAGGTTCCGGGGGCGACCATCACCGTGTCGCCGTCGACCGCGCCGAGGATCCCGTCCTGGATGGTCGTCGAGTCGCCCGGAACGTAGATGATCCGGGCAGTGAGCGTCGGGGCGTACACAGCCAGGAGAGAGGCCGCCATGAGCGCCGCGCGTCCGCTCGTCCATCCCCTTCGATTCGATCGTACGTTCGCCGTTTCGACTCGATTTTGCATCCGGAAATTCATGGGATTCTCCTCCGGTGCCGAACGGGTCTCCGAAGCGCGATCATCGTCATTGCACCACGGCAAAACGCCCCAGGTGCGTGTTCCCCGACGGTGTTGTCACGTGGTAGTAATAGTTCCCCGATGCGATCGGCTGGCCCCAGCGGTTCCGAAGATCGAAATCCTCGGTTCCCCCCTCGTCGGACGCGTGGCTCAACGTACGAACCAGGTTCCCGCTGATCGTGTAAATCCGGATCGTGCATTCCGGGGGGAGGTAGATGAATTGCATCTTCCTCTGATTCGGACCCTCCTCGAACGCCGCCGTCGCCAGATACGGCTTCGGTACGACGCGGATCATTCCCAGGTCGACCGTACCCCTGTCCGGCCCGCCTCCGACCGTGTCGATCCGGTATCGGATCCCGGGTACCGGGGGGCGTTGAGTGTCGACAAACACCGTGTCGGGCATCCCGAACGTCGTGTCGACCTCCGTCCGCATGGCCACCTGACGAAGTGTCCAGACGTCGCCGGCCCGGGGGAGGCGCGACATGAGGACCGTCCGTAACCTCACCCCGCAGATCCAGAGGGTCACCGTCAGGATCGGCCCGGGTGGATCGGTCACATAGTACCGTCCCCCCGGTTGATTCGAGGCCACATCGGGGAGGAACGACCAGTTCGATCCTTTCTCGTCGGACGATTCGTTCCCCGCCGAGTCGACGATCCCCTCCCCGAACGGGACCGCCACGAGGTTGTCCAGGTCCCTCACCTCGAGGGTCAGGCGTCCCGGCGCCGCATCGACCCACTCCATCCGGATGTCGGAAGCGCGATAGCCGGCCTCCACGAAGGCGCCCATAGAAATCTGGATCACGCCGAGGGAATCGACGATATCCTCCCCCCGCTCGTTCTCCGCCCGGAAGTGGAGATCGGGATCCGGGATCACGAAATCGTCCCCGTCCACCCGGAAGGTCAGGTTGGCGGCGAAGAGAACCCGGATCGAATCGCCCGGCTCGAACACCGCGACTCCGACCGTCCGATCCGTGCCGTCATAGGGAAGATCGAACGCCGTCGAGGCCCCCGCGTACATCGGCTCGCCGCGGTGATCCTCCACGCGATAGCGGATCCGGTTCGTCCGCTCATCGACCCGCTCGAACTCCTCGAGCACGACCGTATAGAACTCGTTCGAGATCCCCTCCGGCCGACCCGGCTGGAAGTCGAACGCGACGAGGGCGTTCGACGCGTGGACCGCCTCCACGGAGTCGAGCGCGCCCGACCTCGGATCGGCGAAGATCGAGGAGGTGTCGTCGAGGACGCTCCCCGTCTCGTCGACGTGGAGAAGGGTGCCGAATGCGTCAACGAAGCTCGACGCGTGGCTGCGCGGGACGGCGGCGTGCTCCATCGGGAGCGAAACACCGCT
>JALGZR010000179.1 GCA_025774805.1 bacterium | reverse complement strand
GCGTCTTCCGCGGCCGGGATTCCTCTTCCTCAGCAGCGTCCCGATGGGCGCCTATGCCTACCTCGACTCCGTCCTCCTCGGGCGGACCCCGATCGATGCGCTGCCGCTCCCGGCCGGACCGTACCGGGTCTGGTTCCGGAGCCGTCCGCCGGACGAATTCGAGCCGCTGCCGCTCCCGGCGCGTCGTTTCGCTCTGAGCGCCGGGGAGAGTCTTCTCGTCCAGGAACGCGTCGGGCGGCTCCTCACGATCGAGAGCGAGCCGGAGGGAGCCGGCGTCTTCCGCGGCCGGGACCGGATCGGCACGACGCCGCTCGATCTCCGGTGGTTCCGGGACGATGATCCGATCCGGCTCGAGCACGCCGGGTATCATCCGCGTCAGCTCACCCGGTTGCAGCTGGCCGGGAGCGACGTGGTACGCGTGGACCTCAGCCCGCTCGAGCTTCCGAGCTCGGTCGCCCGGCCGAGGGTCGTACGTGGTGTGGATGGCTCGACGAACTGGAGGGCGTGGGGGGCCGTTGCGGTCGGCGGCGTGGCCGCGGGCTTGGCGATACACTTCAAGGACAGGGCGGACCGATCGTACGGCCGCTACCGACGGGTCGCGCTGGCGTCCGAGATGGATCGCCACCTCGACGACGCGAACCGCTACGACGGCTACTCCACCGTGGCGTGGGTGATCACGGAGGGGAGCTTCCTCCTCGCGCTGTGGCTCTTCGCGCACGACGCGCTTCGGAGTGACGTGGTCGTCGAGCCGCGCCCGTACGCCGCTGGTCAACCGGTCTTTATGGCGAGGTGGCGATGGTGAAGCGGTGCGGAGGCACCCGTCTCGCCGGCATGGCGGTCGCCGCCGTCCTCATCCTGACGGGGTGTGACGGGCGCGAGCACCTGAACCCGCTGGATCCCCTGAACGACGAGACCGGGGGGCGGCCCGACTGGCTGCGTGCCGTCGCCGACGATCGAGCGGTGGATCTGTCCTGGGAGAGCGCGCCGCCGGTCGGTCTCGTCGCCTACGAGCTCTATCGAGCCGGGCCGGGTCAGTCGTTCTTCCGCATAGCGCGACTGGAATCTCCGTTCTCGACCAGCTTCCGGGATACCGGCCTCGCCAACGGCGTCGCCGTCAGCTATCGGCTGGATCTCTCGCTCGAGGGTGGCAGGTTCGTCCCGCTCCCGGCGAAGACGGCCACCCCGGGCGCGGTCGTGCCGTGGGTGCTCGAGACGGCCTCGTTCGGGCTCGTGAAGTGCACGCCCGACGCCCGGCACGTTCGGCTGCGCTCCGGGTCGGACGGGCTCCTCTTCGACGCGGCGACCGTCCGGAGCGGCTCGGAGGTCTGGGCCGCCGACTTCTACGCGGGCCAGGCCGTGCACTTCGACGCCCAGGGGGATCGCCTCGGGGACTTCTCCGTGGAGATCCCGTTCCGGATCGCGGCCGATCCGGTCCGCTCGATCATCTGGGTGGGCAGCTGGATGCTGGGGGTCACGCCCGCGCTCATCGCCTTCGATGAGGAGGGCAACCGGCTCGCCCACTACGACTTCGCCGGTGAGCTTCGGGACGTCGCGGTGGACACCACCTCTGGCGCCTGCTTCGTGGCCGGGGGGACGGGGCGCACCCTCGTGCGGGCGGCGCGCGGGGAGACGCTCGTTGTGCATGAGACCGCGGACAGCCTCATGATGGTCGCGGTCGACCCGGGCCGACGCGTCTGGGTCGGCGCCCCGTTCTCGGGGCGCGTCATCGCCTTCGACCCGCTCACACTCACGGAGCTCGTCGCCACCGACGCGGTGGCGAGCCCGCAGGCCATGACGGCGACGCCCGACGGTCGACTCTGGGTGGTCGATGGGGCGGAGAGGCTCGTCTGTCTGGACGCCGACGCGAACGTCGTCTGTTCGCTGGGCGGCCGCGGGTCGGCCACATCGATCGGGTGGGATCCGGAGGCGGAGGCGATATGGCTGGCGCAGCCCGGGCTCAATCGGGTCCTGCGTCTCCTGGCCGCCGACGAGTCCGTGACCGTTCTCCCCCTCTTTCAGCCCTTCCACGTGGCTCTCGGGGTCCGGGTGAACCCGGCGGGTCGCTCTTCGATGCCACGGGAGCTGGCCCGCGCCGGGCATTGACAGCATCGTGACCGGGATGCTAACTTGGCTTGAAAAGTAACGTTTAGCCCTGATTCTTGGACCAGGGGCGCCGTTGGCCGTAGCCTCTGCGAGTTCGACGGAGGGTATCCCGTTCCAGGGGTAACCCTCTTTTCGTTATTCCCCCCGACCGAGACGGCGTCCTCGAGGAACCTCGCGATGGAGTGCGAATGGATCGTCGCCGATCCACCCGACCCGGAGCTCACCAGACGCCTCGGGCGTGACACCGACTACTCGGCCCCGTTCGCGCGTCTCCTGTGCCGGAGGGGGCTCTGCGATTCCGACGCCGCGAGCCGCTTTCTCTTTCCTTCCCTCACCGACCTGGGCGACCCGCGCGGGCTTCCCGATCTGGAGCCCGCCGTCGAGCGCCTCGACCGGGCGATCCGGGAAGGTGAGCGAATCCTCGTCCACGGCGACTACGACGTGGACGGCACGACCGCGACCGCACTCCTCATCCGGGTGCTGCGGGGGATGGGTGCGAACGCCACATACTTCATCCCCCACCGACTCGAGGACGGGTACGGCCTCTCGCGCAAGGCGATCGATCATGCCCGGACCATCGGTGTGAGCCTGGTCGTCACGGCCGACTGCGGGATCGGCGCCATCGATCCGATCGCCTACGCACGGCCGCACGGCATCGAGACGATCGTCACCGACCACCACGAGGTCGGCGAAGCGCTCCCCGACGCCGTTGCTGTCGTGAACCCGAAGCGTCCGGGGTGCGAGTATCCGTTCCGCCACTTCGCGGGGGTCGGGGTCGCATACAAGCTGCTGCAGGGCCTCATCGAGTTCCGGGG
>JALGZR010000178.1 GCA_025774805.1 bacterium | reverse complement strand
GAACCGGTTCAGTTGAAACGGCTCTCCGATCGGCTCGCCCTCGGAATCGTAGAACCGGCCCCGGATCGATACCGATCGGTCGGGACGGTGGAGGTCGGCTCGGAAGACCTTCTCGTGATTCACGTTCCAGGCCAGTAGAAATCGCCCGTCCGGCGCGGTCACCACCGTGCCTCCGTTCACGTATCCGTCGGTGACCCTGTCGAGCCGCCACGACGTTCCAAGCGCCTCGCCGGTTCCGGCGAAGCGGCGTGCGGTCACCTGGAACTCCCCGTCTCTGTCCTTGGACGTGCTCATCCAGGCGACGACGAATCGGCCCATCGCGTCCGCATCGATGCTCGGCTCGACATGAATCCGCCCGTCTGGCTCGCTCACTCGGATTTCTTCGGAGAGGGGAGTCCCCTCGTGGCCGAAGATTCGGCCGACGATATTCCGGGAACCGAGAACGGGATCTTGTCGGGCCCAAACGGCGGCCGTACGGTTCCCCGGGAGCGCTGCCAGGGCCGGGTGAGATTCCGAAACACCTTCTTCGGTTCCGAGAAGGAACTCGTCACGGAGCGGCTCGCCCGAGTCGTCGAAGATTCGCCCATAGAGTCGCCGTGATCCCGGATGATCGGAGATCCAGGCCACGAGGATCCGGCCGTCCCCGTCTATCGACACGACGGGATCGAACTGATCGCCCCGCACCGTACCGTTCACGCGGATTTCCTCACCGGCGGGAGCGAGCGTCTCGTACGGTCGTCCTTCGTCGTCCACTCCCTGAAAGAGTGTAAATCGCCGCATGAAGATGCCGCCGAGCTGCCCATCCTGATCGGTCGAGCACCAGGTGATCCAGGCACCGCCGTCCGGTGCGACGCCGACGGATGGCTCGACCTGATGTCCGGCCAGCCGGTCGTTCACGTGAATCTCGGTCCCCAGCGGGCGGCCGAGCGGATCGAGGTACTGCGCGAAGACGCCATACGTCCCGAACTCCTGGCGCCGGCTCCCCCAGGCGACGAGGATCCGGCCATCCTCATCGATTACGAGGGTCGGGTCCTGCTGGCGGTTCTCTGTATACGTGTTGATCCGTCTCTCCAGCAGGCGGTGATTCGCCAACGGTGATTCCGGCGAGGTCAAAGCCCCCGGGTCGCTCGAGGCGTCCATGGCCGACGGTGCGACAGCCGGGATGGGTTGGGCAAGCACGAGAGAAATAGTCGTCGGGATCAGCATCAGGATCCCGAGACCGGCGATCAAAGAGGTGAGCTTCCGTCGCATGCCGTTCTCCTTCAAACGAGGTCGGTACTGCAAAAAGTATCCTATAGATGATATCACACCGGAGATCGGGATGTCAAGG
Source organism: bacterium (assembly GCA_025774805.1). Classification (GTDB taxonomy): domain Bacteria; phylum ARS69; class ARS69; order ARS69; family ARS69; genus JALGZR01. The sequence continues at coordinate 1,595 of JALGZR010000178.1, read as the reverse complement.
CATCGGGGGAGAATTAGGAACGATGGGCGAAAGGCCCGTCCGCTCGGAACGGGCCTTTCGGTGGTTTGTCGAGTTCTACGGTCGGTTCGAGGATCGACGACTATTTCACGACGGTCATCTTCCGGGTGAACGTCTCCCCGGCCGCCCGCAGGGTGTAGAGATAAATTCCGGAGGATACCGCCCGTCCCCGCTCGTCCCGGCCGTTCCAGGAGACCGTGTGGTGGCCCGGTTCGAGTTCCCGCTCGACGAGCGTGCTCACGAGACGTCCGCGGATGTCGTAGACGGTGAGGGTGACGGTTTCTCCGGCGCCGTTTGATGGAACGTCGAAGGCGATCGTGGTCGACGGGTTGAAGGGATTCGGATAGTTCTGGGTGAGCGCGAACGCGGCGGGAAGACGGATATCCGGATCCTCCCCGTCGCCGATTCCCGTCGCGAAGTCGATGTCGAGAAGCTCACGCGGCATGAGCGCGTAGCCGTAGTCTAGCACACCCCCCTGGTCGGCGAACTGACCGACGACGCCCTGAATCGAGACGACCGTGTCGACCGGCGCCGTGGTTCCGTCGATGTCGGAGTCCGCGTCGATGAAGACAGTCGCGGTGTCCCCGGTATCGTCGACGATTCGCACGGTCCCGTCCATTCCCTCCCCGGGGAATTCGTCGAGGATCCGCACACGTTCGAACCGGGCGAAGAGCCCCTCGAACGCTTCGCCGACGACGTCGTCGAGATCCGAAGCGGTAAGTTCCACCGGGGTCGGCAGGGGAGCACTGAATCGAACCACCTCGAACATCGTCGGGTTTTCGATCACCGTCACCCCGTCGACCTGTCCGATCGTCCCACGCACGATGACCTCCGCCCGGTCGGGCACATCGTCGTCGTCCGTGGCGACCAGGCCGATCCCGCCCGAAGCATCCTGAAAGTAGGTGATCGCCGGATCGGGACCGTAATGCTCCGCCGCGCCCGTCATGATGCCGCTTACGAACACTTCCTGGCCGAGGAGATCCGGGACGCCTCGAACGTGACCGTCTACACAGACTCCATCCAGTCGGTCGATCCCATCGTGCCGTCGGAGGTGGTGAACTTCGCCTTCACCGATCCCTTTACGGCACCCGAGGGTGGCCTCTTCACGGCGACCTTCGGCGGCCACCTGCCGCCCGGCCGGGATCTCGTCCCTCAGAACGATGAGCTCGACGTGGAGATCCAGGTGATCCGGTTCCCGACCGATCTCCTGTACGACGACGGGAGCGCCGAAACAAATGTACAGTGGAGCGGCGACAACTCCGGGTTCGGAAACGAATTCGTCCCGTCCATTTATCCGGCCCGGGTCACGAGCGGCGTGGTCGGGGTGGAGGTGAGCGCTCCGGGAGACCTGATCGTATCGATCGTCGATGACGACGGCCCCGGCGGTTCCCCCGGCACGGTACTGGCGAGCGACACGATCTTCGTCTCCTCGGCCGGCCTCCACCGGGTCGACTTTACGGACCGGGAGATCATCATCGGGGATGGGGCGTTCTTCGTCGGGGGAATCGCCGTCTCGGAGGGAACACTCGCCTTCACAATGGACCAGAACGAACCCCTTTCGCGGCGAGGATGGGAGT
>JALGZR010000017.1:41692-61237 GCA_025774805.1 bacterium | reverse complement strand
TTCGCATCGGCGAGGACGGCGGGAACGGGAAGAAGACCGAGCTCCTACGCCGGGAGCACGTCGCGGTCGGGGCGGAGGCCGGGACGCTCCTCGGGCGACCGCTCCCCGACTCCTGCACGGTGCAGATCGTCTACCTCGGCGAGGGCGGCGAGAGCGCCGAGGATCTGCTCCGCACCGGTCCGCACGCGACGGAGGGTCCGAACGTCGTCGATCTCCTCAAGATCAACGTGCCCGTTCCGGGTGGGGGAGAGGAGGGGGGACGACACATCCAGCTCGTCTACCCCGTCTCCGAGATCTCCGGAGAGCTCGAGCGCGCGAAGCAGCGGAGCGGACTCTGGCTCGCGGCCCTCCTCGGCGTCGGAGCCACCGGGGCGGTGCTGGTCGCCGTCCAGTTCACGCGACCGATCCGGACGCTCGAGGACTCGTTCGGTCGCGTCGTCTCCGGCGACCTCGACGTACAGGTCGAGCCCCGGCGCCCGGACGAGATCGGACGCCTCACCGCATCCTTCAACGACATGGTGACCCGATTGCGGGAGACGCGGGAGATGGAGCAGCGCCTCGCCTCGGCCGAGCGGCTGGCGACGGTCGGGCAACTCGCGGCGGGCGTGGCGCACGAGGTTCGCAATCCCCTGAACGCGATGCTGCTTACCCTGGAGCAGCTGCGCGGGAAGGGCGCTCCCCCGGCCGGCACGGAGGAGCGGCGACGTTTCGACCGCTATGTCGCCAGCGTCACCTCGGAGCTCGGGCGACTCGAGCGCCTCGTGTCGACGTTCCTCGATCTCTCCCGGTCGGGAGACCTCGCCCGCGAGGAGCTCGACGTGTCCGAGAGTCTGGGGGCCGCTCTGGAGCTGTTCGATCCCGAGGCGCGGGATCGCGACGTGACGATCGCGCGCGATTTCGATTCGCCGCTGCCGGTGGCCGCCGATCCCGCGCGGCTTCCGACGGTCTGGAACAACCTCCTCTCGAACGCCTTGCAGGCCGCGCCCCCGGGGAGCACGATTCGCGTGAGCGCCCGTCGCGAGGGAGAGGGGGTCATGGTCACGGTGGCCGACCGGGGGGAAGGGATCGAGCCGGAGGCCCTCCCGCACATCTGGGAGCCCTTCTTCTCGGGGCGGGGCGAGGGTGCGGGTCTCGGACTGAGCCTCGTGCACTCGATCGTCGAACGCCATGGCGGTCACGTCTCCGCCGAGAGCGAGCCGGGCGGCGGAACCGTGGTCCGGGTCTGGTTGCCCTTTCATCCCGAAGAGAAGAGCGGAGAGCTTCGGCCTCCGTCCTGATCGCCGGGGAGGAGCGGAGTCGAGTGGCCACCGAGCGAGCGGTGAAGCGCACGCGCGGTCCCGGACTGGACGTCCTCGTCGTGGACGACGAGCCGCGGCAGCGGGAGATTCTCGCCGACATCCTCCGGGACGAGGGACACCGCGTGTCCGAGCACGCCGACGGGGCCTCGGCACTGGCGCGTCTGGACGAGCGTCCGGCGGAGCTGCTGCTGACCGACCTTCGGATGCCCGGCATGGACGGTCACGAGCTCCTGCGCGCGGCTCTCGAGCGACAGCCCGATCTCCTCGTCATCCTGATGACCGCCTACGCGACGGTGTCGTCCGCCGTCGATGCGATGCGGGACGGGGCGTTCGACTATCTCCAAAAGCCCTTCGCGAAGGAGGAGCTGATCCAACGCGTCGAGCGCGCGGCGGTACGGCGACGCCTCGAGCGCGAGAACCGGGCGCTCAAGCGGCGCCTCGCCGAGGCGAGTGCGGAGGGAATCCTCGGAGAGAGCGAGGCGGTGCGCACTCTGCTGCGGCTGCTCGACCGGGCGGCCGACGGGGGCTCGGACGTGCTCCTCACCGGCGAGAGCGGAACGGGCAAGGAGCTCGCCGCGCGCCGGATCCACTTCATGGGACCGGCGGCCGCCGGGCCCTTCGTGGCGGTGAACTGCGCGGCGATTCCGGAGGCCCTGGCGGAGAGCGAGCTGTTCGGTCACGAGCGGGGGGCGTTCACGAGCGCGGCGGCCGCGCGGGTCGGCCGCTTCTCGCAGGCCCACGGCGGTACGCTCTTTCTGGACGAGATCGGATCGATGCCGAGGGTCCTTCAGGCGAAGCTCCTGCGCGTTCTGGAGGATCGCATCGTCGAGCGGGTGGGCGGGGGAGAGGGTCGCAAGGTCGAGCTCCGCGTGATCGCCGCCACGAATCAGGACCTCCGCGAGCAGATCGCGGCCGCGCACTTCCGGGAGGACCTCTACCACCGGCTCAACGTGGTCGAGATCGAGATGCCCCCGTTGCGCGATCGGGGGGACGACGTGTTGCTCCTGGCCGAGCGATTCCGAGATCGCGCCGCGGAGCGGACCGGTACCGACCCGCCGGAGATCGGCGACGATCTGCGTGGCTTCCTCGCGGCCTACCGGTTTCCGGGCAACGTGCGCGAGCTCGAGAACCTGATGGAGCGCATGGTCGTGCTCTCCGAGGGAGAGCCGCTCGGTCTGGGGGATCTTCCCCCCTCGATCGTCCGGGACCTCGGCGACCCGGTGGCCGGCGCGCCCGGGAAGGCGGAGCCGGCGCGCGATCCGGACGACCCGCGACGCGGGGACGAGGCCGTTCGGACCGGCGCGCTTCGCCCCGAAGGTCTCCTCGCGGCCGGCGCGGTCTCGCTTCCCGAGATCGAGCGCCGATTGTTGGCCGAGGCGATCCGGCGGTCCCGCGGCAACCTGAGCGAAGCCGCGAAACGGCTCGGACTCACGTACAAGACGATGCAGTACCGCGCCCGGAAGTTCGGGCTCGATCGGGAGTGACCGGGGGCGCCTTCGAGACCCCGCCCGGTCACCCCTGTCCTCAGCTCGGCTTGCGCGCCTCGATCAGGACCGAGTCGACCCAGTCCTCGATGCGGACCGTGGCCTTCGGCGCCGATTCGCCCTCACATCCACATCCGCAGTCGACGTCGGCCTTCCCGCCGCGGCTGCGGATGCGCACGTCCTCGAAGCCGGCCTCTTTCAGGAAGCTCTCGTTTTCCTCCGCGGTGATCGCCCCCGCGATGCACCCCGCGTAGAGTTCGACGTCCTCCCGGATCGCGGCCGGGATCTCCCCGCGGGCGACGATATCGGAGATGGCCACCCTCCCCCCCGGCTTCAGAACGCGAAACGCCTCGCGGTACACGGCCTCCTTGTCGGTGGAGAGGTTGACCACGCAGTTCGAGAGAATGACGTCGACGGAGCCGTCCGCGACCGGCAGATGCTCGATCTCCCCGAGGCGGAACTCGACGTTCTCGACCCCCGCCCTACGCGCGTTCGCGCGGGCGCGCTCGATCATGTCCGGCGTCATGTCGACGCCGATCACGCGTCCCGTCTCCCCGACCTGCCGGGCGGCCAGGAAGCAGTCCACTCCGCCTCCGCTGCCCAGATCGAGAACGGTCTCGCCTCGGCTCGGCACGGCGGCCTGGGACGGGTTGCCGCAGCCCAGACCGAGCTCCGACCCCTCGGGGACGCTCGCGAGCTCCTCGGCCGAGTATCCCGCGCCGATGTTCGCGGTCCGGCTCTCCGCCGGAGGAGAGCAGCACGTCTGCACCGCGGTCTCGGCTCCCGTCTCGTTCCCCTCGGCGCCCGGCCCCTCCCGGGTTCCACCGCACCCCGAGCTCGCCGCCGCGGCTCCCGCCCGGTCGGTGGAAGCTCGGTCTCCGCGAGCGATCTCCCCGTATCTCTCCCGTACGACGTGTCGCAGCCTCTCGGCGCTGGCCTCATTCATCGTGTCCCTCCTCTCGGTCCGTTCCGGCTAGCCTGCATCTCTCACCGGGCTCTGCTGCGGCAGCGGCGTAACCGCGCCCGGTGAGAAATGCAGGCCAGGGCCGGGGCCATTGTTTGATTATTCGACATACTTCGAAATATAAGTGTTTCGGCCCGCCCGTCAAGACCCGCGTTCGGGCTGCGGGGTGGGCTCAATGCCGGACGAGCGCGCGGCCCGCCGCGTGGAGCTCGGTCAAGAGCTCCCGCGCCGGGGCGTCGATGGGATGGAACGTGGGCGCGGTGCCGTCCGAGTAGACCTGGACCCGCCGGTCGGGGGACAGGCGGATCGGGTCGGAGCCGTCGGCGGAGAGGACGGTGACCTCGCCCCGATAGAGACAGATGCAGGTGCCGAGGTCGTTGCGCCGGACGGCGAACGTCGTGCCGACCAGGTGGACGGAGGCCTCCCGGGTCCGCACGGCGAGCTCGAATCCCAGCTCGCGGTCTCCCGAGGAGGCGAAGAGCTCTCCCCGCTCGAGCGACAGCGCGCGGGTTCGTCCGAACCAGCGCCCCGGTCCCGACGGGAGTCGGGCCCGGCTTCCGGGAAGGAGGCAGATGCGGATCGTCTCCCCGAGCTCGACGTCGAGCCTCTCGTCGGGTCCGGCCTCGACCACTCCCGAACGGAAGGGGGCTCCCGCCCGAGCCGCCTCGCCGTCGAGGCGCGCGTTCGCGCTCCCCTCCGACTCGACGAACCTCCAGCTCTCGGAAGGCAGACCGCCCAGGAAGATCAACCCGGCCACGCCCGCGGCCAGGGCGAGTCCCCCGATCGCCCGGCGAGGAGAAACGGCGGGCCCTCGCGGGGGAGACTCGCGCTCTCTCTCCCCGAATGCGACGGCCGGCGCCTCCGGCCTCCCGAGGCGACGACCGGTCAGAAAGGCGACGCGCGCCCGCTCTCGCGCGTCCGCGGACGCCGCGGGAACGGGAGTGGAGCCCACGAGCGAGAGGGCCTCCCGCTCGTCGTCCGTCAGCTCGAGATCTCCGTGACGCATGATTCCCTCACCGCTCTCAGGCGGACACCGGATCCTGTCCCCCCCGGAGCTCCCGGTAGGCTCGGCCGAGACGCCGCACCGCGCGGGAGTACCGCTGGCGAACCGCCTCGGGCCGGATCCCCAGGATCTCGACGATCTCCTCGGTCGTGAGGCTCCGGAAGTTCCTCAGGAGCAGGATCTCCCGGTCCGCGTCGGACAGGCGACCCATCGCCGCCCGCACGGCCCGGGCGGACTCCTTCCGCTCCAGGGCCCGGTCGGGAGCTCCCCGCCCGTCGTCGGACGGAAGTTCCCCCACGTCCTCCAGGGAGCTCTGGCGCATCGTCGCCCGGTGGGCGCGCGACCGCCAGTGGTCCCGGACCGTGTTCGTCACGACCGTGAACACCCACGGGGTCGGGTCCCGAGCCGGGTCGAGACGGCCGAGGGCTCCGTGCATCCTCACGAACGAGTCCTGCGTCAGGTCTTCGGCCAACGTCCGATCCCGCACGAGGCGGGTGACGTACGCGAAGACCCGATCGAAGAACGCGTCGAAGAACCGGTTCATGGCCGCCTCGTCCCCCTCCCGAACCCGACGCAGCGTGGCCTCGTCGAGGGGAGCGGAGGGCTCGGCCGGCCCGGTCGATTCGCGCGACATGCGCTCTCCCGGAAGGGATACGGAATCGGGGTCGGCGCATGACCGATTCCCGCCTGGCCTGCGTCTCTCACCACGCTCTGCTGCGGCCTCGCCACGAGCCTGGTGAGAGACGCAGGCTAATCGATCCGCCGTCTTGCTTCTTCTAGGAACTCCTGATCCGGCCGGAAGGATCCCACCTCGACGGGATCCCGGTCCAGGAAGAGAAACCGCACCTCCTCCACCGGCCGGCCCGTCTGCCGGGTGACCGCCAGGGCGTAGAGACCGGCCTGGGTGCGGAAGCGCTCCTTCGCCCGATCGGCGGGAAGGCCTCCCCCGCGTCCCGTCTTGTAGTCGATCACGACGAGGCGGCCGTCGGCCTCCTCCAGGAGGACGTCGAGGGTGCCGGAGACGAGCCCGACCCCCGCGGGAAGCAGGAAGGGCACCTCCCGCAGGACGCGGCGGGCGGTCGTTCCCTCCTCGGAGCCCGCGGACAGGCCGGCTCGAATCGGGGCCAGCGCGGGATCCCCCAGGATCCGATCGACGGTGCGGACCAGCCCGCCCTCGAGGGGGATCGCGCCGGGATCCAGGCCCACCGCCGATGCCGCCTCCCGCAACCCGTCCTCCGCGGTCTGTCCCGAGGACGGGGACCACATCTCGAGGAATTTGTGAACGAGAGTTCCGAAAACGTTGTCCGGCAATGGAGTTCCGCGCTCGCTGACCGGGCGCGGGCCGGGGCTCGCCGGGACCTCGTCCGGAGGCCGACCGGCCGGCGTCGCCTTCGAGCGGGCCCCGATCTCCGTCGCCCGGAGGATCGGGCGGCGTCGCCGGGCGCGCGGGAGCGGCTCGAAGGCGTCCTCCGGCGTCGGGCCCGCCGGAGGCGGGGGGGAGTCGAGGCGCAGCGCGTGAAGGCGGCCCCCGATCGCGAGCGGTGGCCATCGCCCCGCCTCCCACCGACCGAGGCCGGAGCCCTCCGGGGGGGCGGCTCCCGCCGTGCAGCCGACCCGGCTCTCGAGTACGGAGGGCTCGTCGCCCGCCCGCGCGAAGTAGCCCCGATCGCTCGCCGCCCACGAGAGGATCAGGCGATCCCGGGCCCGCGTCATCGCGACGTAGAGAAGTCGGACGTCCTCGGCCGCCTGACGTCGGGCCTCCGATCGTGCCGCCGCTTCGAAGCCCGAGGTCATCACGCGCTCCGCCGCCGACAGACGGAAGTCGATCCGGTTCGCCGCACGGTCGGTCACGAGCCTCCGGTCGGTCACCGCGCCGCTTCCGAGATCGGCCAGGATCACGACGGGAAACTCCAGCCCCTTCGCCTTGTGCACCGTGAGGATCTGAACCGCCGACTCCGTTCCGGACTCCTCCTCACCGGGGCCGCCCGTCCGGCTCGCGGCGGCCTGCCCGCGGAGCCACCGGACGAAGGAGGGCAGCGTGTCGAACCCGGCGTCGACGAGCGAGTCGGCCGCTTCGAGCAGGAGGCGAATCGACTCCACGCGCCCGCGGCCGTCGGGACGGAACCCGAAGACGGGGAGAAGCGACGTCTCCTCGGTGAGCCGTTCGAGAAAGTCGGGAACGGGGAGGGAGCGCGCCTCCTCGGCGAGCTTCCGGAGGCGCGTCTCCGCGTCCACGACGGCCCCGGCCTCCGCCGAACCCTCCTCCGCCTCCTCCAGGAAGTGGAGGACGAGATCGTCGTCACGGATGCCGAAGGCCGGGGATCGCAGCGCGGCGAAGCGCGCGAGGCGATCCTCCGGATCGATCACCGCCTCGAGGAGCGCGAGAAGGGTGCGGATCTCCTCCTTGGCGTAGAAGCGCCTCCCGGCGGACACGGCGGCGGGAACGCCGGCGCGACGGAGCGTCTCGAGAAGGCGATCGCCCCACGCGATCTTCCGCACGAGGACGGCGACGTCCCCCGGCTCCGCGGGGCGTTCCCGTCCGGTGCCCGGGTCGACGACCGGAAGCGGCGGACCGGATCCGTCGAGCCCGAGGACGCGGCGGACGGCACGCGCGACCGCGTCCCGCTCGAGCTCGGCCCGTCCGTCGGCGCGCAGGCGCGGCGAGCCGGTCCTCGCGAGGATCTCCGCCTCCCGGGCGGGATCGGGCAGGAGCAGGGTGACGGCTGGATCGCCCGGCGGTTCGGCGGCCTCGCGACCGGGAACGAGATCGACGTAGCGCGCCTGCCACGACTCCCCCGGAGGAGGCTCCATCCACCCCGCGAAGACGTGGTTCACGAAGCGCAGGATCTCGGGACGGGCCCGGAAGTTCGCCTCGACGCCCCCGGCCACGCCCGAGGAAGCGACGTGCGCGCGCACCCGCTCGTAGAGCTCGATGTCCGCCCGGCGAAAGCGATAGATCGACTGCTTGGGATCCCCCACGAGGAAGAGTCGACCCGGAACGAGGGCCGCTTCGAGAGGATCGGGGGAGTCCCCGTCGGCGGTGGAGAGAAGAAGGGCGATCTCCATTTGGAGCGGGTCGGTGTCCTGCACCTCGTCCATCAGGATCTCGTCGAAGCGCCCCGCCACGATTCGCCGGACCCGGGGCTCCCTTCGCAGGAGATCCCGCGTCGCGAGCCCGAGGTCCCGGAAGTCGAGGAGTCCGCGCTCCCGCTTGCGCGCTTCGTACTCGCGCCGGTATCCCTCGATCCACCGCGCGTACGCGGCGGTGAGGTGGAGGCCCCTCTTCTCGAGGAAGTCGTCGACCGTCGACTCGACGTCTTCGAGGGCCCGGCGGACCCTTTCGACGTTCTCTTTCCCCCCCCACGCGTCCTGTCGCCCGTGTCTCCTATTCGTGTAGCGACGCCTCTCCCGTCTCCGCCGCAGGAGCGCTCGCTCGCCCGCCGCTCCTCCGACCGACCGGGCGAGGGCGAGCTCCTCCTCCAGATCGTCCAGGTGCCGGCGAAGCCGGTCGGAGGGATCCCGACAGAGCGAACGCAGGGAGAGCGCCTCGCCGAGGGACCCGCCCAAGACCCCGGCGAGATCCGGGAGATCGGGCGGGGGAGCGACGGCGACGGGCAGGTCGCGATTCGACAGAATCGCGTCGGCGACCTGCCGCAGCGTGTCGGACGAGATCCCGGCCTCGCGCAGAGCCGTAAGGAGGTCGCGGGCGTCGTCTCCCGAGGAGGCGAGGAAGTCGCGCCAGGCCTCGTCCTGCAGCGCCACCTGCGCGACCTCGTCCGCGACTCCGAAGCCGGGCGGCACGCCGGCCTCGAACGGGAACTCGGAGAGAATCGTGCGGCAGAACGAGTCCGTCGTGCCGATGACCGCGAGGTCGTAGTCCTCGAGACCGCGCGCCGCCCATCCCTCTCCGTCCCGCTTGCGCTCGACGAGTCGTTTCCGGATCCGGCCGGTGAGCTCCGCCGCCGCCTTGCGGGTGAACGTGATGATCGCGAGGCGGGGGAGGGGAACGCCCCCCTCGAGCCGGGAGAGTACGCGATGGACGAGGAGCGTGGTCTTTCCGGTGCCCGCGCCCGCCTCCACCGCGAGGTTGACTCCGCGGGCGGAGACGATCCGATCGCGCACGTCCTGGTCGGGCGCCCTCACCGTCGCGCCTCCTCGGATCTCTCCTCGGCCGCCGGGGTCTCGTCACCCGCGCGCAGCAGGGCGAGGTGCTCGTCCAGCTCGGGATCGCCGATCTTGAGGGCGAAGCGGGGGGCGACCGCCGGGCCGCACGCCGGAGCCAGCTCCGGGTGACAGCACCGGTCGCCGGGGGTGCAGGGAAACCATCCCCGGTGGCACCGGTCGACGGCGTGCCGCAGCAACGCTTCGATGCGCGGGCGTCGGCTCTCCAGGTCCTCCGCCGTGAACTCGATCGACCGCCACCCGCCCTTCGCCGTGACGTGGTCGTAGCGCGCGCATCCCGGCTCTCGACCGAGGGCCCGGCCCACCGCGGTGAGATAGAGCGGGAGCTGGAGGTGGACGACCGCCTTTCCGCCGGCCGAGCCGGTGATCTCCCCGTCGCGCACCGCCGGCCTTCCCGTTTTCAGGTCGATGACGTCGACGGCGCCGTCGCCCCGGAGGTCCACCCGGTCGGCGCGCCCGCGCAGCGGAAGCCGTCGGCCGTCTCCCAGGTCGAACGCCGGCGCCGCCGCGACGTCCCCCTCGGCTCCGAACGGGAGCTCGAACCATCGGGGCACGGCGCGTCCCTCCGGGGGGCGCCGCGCGTCACGGGCGAGGAGGATCGCGAGATCCGCTCGAAGGTCCGCGAGCGTGGCACGCCGGAGCACGCGGGCGGCCCCGGGCGCGACGGCGAGCGCCTTCTCCTTCTCGGCGAGGAGCGCGTCGAGTCGGCGCAGCACGTCGGGCAGGGACTCGACGCGGAGGGGGAGTCGCTCCGCGTCGAGCAGCCCGCGATAGAGACGCTCGTGCAGCTCGTGGAAGATTCTTCCGCGCTCGGCCGCATCGAAGTCGTCCTCCGGATCGACGGCGGGGGAGAGCTCCAGGATTCGGGTGACCAGGAAGGAGAAGGGGCAGTTCGCCATCGCCTCCAGGGCGGTCGGACTCCAGGCGCGCCGTCCCGGATCGACGCGTCGCCAGGCCGCGCGCACGGCGGTCTCCCGTTCGAGCACCCCGTCCCACGGTCCGAGTCGGCGCTCGGACCAACGCGCCTCCGCCGCGCGGAGGGCGCTCACGAGATGCCGCGACCTGGGCTGGGAAAGAAGGACGGCGAGCTCCTCCTGCCCGGGGGCCCGGGCTCCGGAGAGGAGCGCGAGATCGAGATCGGTGGCGTCGGCGGGTCGCGCGCGCGCCTCGTCCGAGACGGGGGCCGGGGCCGCCTCGAGAAAGCGGGGATCCTCGGCGTCGAGCGACGTCCCGGCGCGCGCCGACACCAGATCGAGGAGCAGACCCGCGGGGTTGCGACGCGCCCCTCCCGCCTGCGCCCGGACCGACCAGGAGAGTATCGTCTTCTCTTCGCCCGCCTCGAGCGCGAACCGGGTGAGGAGCACGCGCTCGGATCGCGCTCCCCATCGCAACGGCAGATGATGACCCGTATGCTCGGTCGCCGTGTTCAGGGCCTCCCGGTACCGGTCGGGAAGGAGCGGGTCCTCGCGCGGAGCGCCCGGCACCGCTCCCTCCACGAAGCCGGTGTGGAAAACGACCGGCCGGGACAGTCCCCTCGCCTGATCGATCCGGACCAACAGAACGGCGGCGGACCCGGGTCCGTCGGAGACCGCGTGCCGGCTGACCACCGACGCGAGGGACGCGATCAGAGCCGACGCGAACTCGCGCGCGCGGCACGGTCGGGTTCCGTTCGTGCTCTCCAGTGCGTCGAGCGCGCGCTCCACCTCCGACGGCAGCCCCACGCCGGCCGCCCCGTTGGTCGCCCCGTCCTCACCGAGGAGGGCGGTGTACGCCTCCCGGAACCGTTCCGCCGCCTCCGACCAGCTCCGCGCGGCGCGGAGGGCCGACGTGTGGTCTTTCGATGTCGCGCCCTCCGGCTCCCCGGTCGCCGCGCTCGGGCTCGAGGTGAGGAAGTCGAGCGCTTCACCGGCGCGACCTCCCGGACCGGCCGCCATCGCTCGCGCCAGCGCGAGCGCGCGTCGCCCCCCCTCGGTGCGGAGCGCGGAGATCCCGGCCCGGTCGCGCAGCGGAATCCGGGCCTTCGCGAACACCCGCCGGAAGAGAAGGGGGGAGGGCCCCTCCCGGGAAACGGTGATCAGGAAGTCGTCGAGCCCGCGGTCGAACTCGGCGATCTCCCGCGCGATCCGCCGGGCGATTCCCCGCACCTCCGCCGCCGGCCCCGGGTACGTCACGAGCTCCAGCGCTTCCGGGCCGGGATCCGCGATCGCGGGCTCCTCGAAAAGTCCGGCGCTCACGGTCACGCGGGGCCGGGTCTCCGATTCCCGGAGCTCGAGCTCCCCGCCCCGATCCCGCACCCAATCGAGAAGCGAGGTCGATGCCTCCTCCCCCGGCCCGCCCGGGCCGGGGACGAGGAGCGTGACCGGACGCCGGATGGCGGCCGCCTCGACCACCCGGCGCTGGCGCGGAGTCAAGTCGTGGAATCCGAACAGGACGAGGGGGGAGCCCCGGTCCGCGCGCGCCCTCGGGGATCGCAGGGCTTCGGCGGCCGCCTCCTCCTCCCGCCCGACGTCGTACCGGTTCGTCTCGACCAGCTCGCGCTCCGCGAGTCCGAGCAGCTCGACCAGTTCCCGTCGGAGGGGATCGCGCGCCGGCGACCCGCCGGCGGTCAGGACTCCGGACGTGAAGCCCCCCCGACGGAGCTCCGCCAGCGACGAGGCCACGGCGCGAGCCAGACCGGCCGCGGATCCCGACGCGGTCAGGAGGAAAGCGGACCGGCCCTTCGTCCTCCGCGATTCGCGCTCCGCCAGAAGACGAGCGATGAGCCGCTCCCAGCCGGGATCCGGCAGCCCTCGACCCCCGGTCGCGGTGACCACGGGCGTCGCGGTTCTCCGGATCCAGGTCGGAAACGAGACCAGGTCGATCCCGAGGAACCCCCCCGTTCGGATCGCGAGAATCCGTCTCGTCTCGTCCCGGGAGAGGTCATCGCGGGTGAGCACGGTGATCGGTCGCAGAGGGTCCCCGGCGCGCTCGCGTTCGATCGCGACACGGAGGGCCTCTCGAAGCGTCGGGAAGTCCGGAGCGCCGAGTGCCCTCACTTCTCGTCGGATTCCGTCTCCGCGTCGACCGCGTCGAGGCGGGACAGGAAGGACCCGAGGGCGTCGAGCGTGGCCTCGTCGGGACGTCCGGTGATCGGGAGCTCGCGGTCTCTCTGAAACTCGGAGAGCGCCTGCTCGAGGTCGGAGCCGAAGTAGATCGTCGGCTTCAGGGGGCCGTAGCCGGCGCGCAGCATGGACCGACCCAACGGGAAAAAGTCCCGGGGCCGAAGGAGGGTGACCTTCTCACCCGGAACGCCGAGCAGCGTTCCCTGAACCACGGCGCCGTCCCGCACGAGAACCACCGTGTCCTCGTTGTCGAGCCAGCCGTCGCCGTCGTCGCCCGAGACGATGGTGGGCGTTCCGTCGAGGAGGAGGACGTCCCCTCTTCGCACCCGCTCCTCGTGGTCCGTCCCCCGAGGCCGCCAAGGCACCCCGCGCCCTTTCGCGGCGACGAACGGATGGGTCCCGTCCACCCGCCGGCGGATCTCCTCGTAAACGGGCCGGAATACCCACGACCACTCCTCACCGTCCAGGCTCGCCCGCCGCGGTCCCGGGAGCGGCTTCCCCCGCATCGCGGCGTAGGAGCCGAGCACGAGGTCGACGGGCTCGCAGGACACCCTTTCCCGCACGTGGGCGGCCGTGGCCCGCTCGACGACCGGGAGCCGGGCGAACTCGGCCGCATAGCCGTCCAGCGTGAGGCCCGTCGACCGCGTGACCCGGTATCCGGGTGCGCTCTCCGGGTTCTCCCATCCCGCCCGTCGGGACGCGCCGTCCGACCCGAGGAAGCTGGGTCCGGATCCCGGTTCCACCAACCCGATCGTGGCGGCATAGCGCACCGTGCCCGCCCACTCGGGGAAGCCGTTCTCGACATCGTCGCCGGGGAACGCCTGAAAGGAGAGCTTCCACTTGTGGTTGCCCGCGGGCAGGGGCTTCATCCGCCAGTCCCGGGCGTCGGGAGTGGGCCGAAGCTCGCTCCACCGGATCTCCGCGCGTTCGAGTCCGCAGTCCCTCGGTCGCAGGATCATACGATCGGGAATCTCTCGACCTTTGACCCGCAGACGCGGGGTGCTCGCGCAATAGACCGGGAGCTCGTCCCGCTCCCCCTCCAGGACCAGGAAGAGATTGACGTTTCGGTTTCCATTGATCGTCAGGGGCTCGGTGACGGGCGGGTTTTGGTCCCAGGTTCCGGCCAGGAAGGCGCGGTGCCACGTGATCCCCGCACCGGGGAGCGGATCGCCGGCTCGGACCGTTCCCGGAGCGGTCACCCCGACCGCTCCGATCAGGAGGATCGACAGTCGACGGAGGAGTCGGAGGAGGGATCCCGCCTCGCGGGGTCGGCGATCTCGATCAGCCGTGCCTGGTGCTGCGGGAACTGGTGAAGGAACCATCTTGCCCTCAGCTCGTGGCAGGTCAGGAGCACCGCCTGGCCCCGGGTGGACAGATCCGTCACCAGGAACTCCATGGCCTGGACGCACCCTTGATCGTCGCACCGGACGAGAGGATCGTCGAGCAGGACGGGAACTCTCTCCCCGGAAGCGGACAGAGTTTCCACGATCGCAAGACGCAATGCGAGACAAACCTGATCGAGCGTTCCCTCGGAGAGCGATACGGCGAGCTCGGGGAAGGAGAGCCGCGGTCCCCGCGCGTCGAGGCGGACGCTGGGGGAGAGGTCGAGGTCGATCTCCAATTCCCTCGCCTCGGGCAGGAAGCGGCGAAGGATCGCCTCGGCCCGGGCGGAGACCGCCGGAACCCAGCTCGCGTCCCCTTCCGGCTCCGGACGGAGAGACGCCATGCCGGCGTCGGCCGTCAACGTCTCGCGCTCCGGCGCCTCTCCCGCCCCGTCCGGGGCGGTTTCCCCATTCGGGATCCCGGCGGGGCGTCTCATCGCGTGGCGCTCGATCGCCTCGTCGAGATCCTCGCCCGGTTCCAATCCCGCGATCCCGAGAAGATCGCCGATCCGGTCGCGAAAGCCCGCCCGTTCCACCTCGACCTGGGCGAGATCGGACTCCAGGCCACTCGCCTCCTCCTCGGCCGCCTTCAGCTCCCGCTGAATCTCGAAGAACCGGACGTAGTCGCGGCGCATCGCCTCGAGCTCCTCGGCCGTCATCGTCGTCGGATCCTGGCCCCGACCGTTCTCTACGATGAACGATCCGAGCTTCTCGCGGACCTTGACGATCTCCGCGTCGATCTCCCGGCCCTGCCGGGCGAACCTCTCGAGCTCACGGCCGTCCTCTCGGGCGGCTTCCCACTCCTCGTACAGATCGGGAAGCTGCTCGGGATCCTCGATGCCGAGCTTCCCCGCCACTTCCGCCATGCGCTGGCGGGCGACCCGACTCTCCTGCTCGATCTCCTCGAGCTGCTCGGACTTCTTACGCAGGCTCGTGAAGAGGACGTTTCGGTCGTTCTCACCCGTTCGCTTCGCGCGCCAGAGAATGGCCGCACCGATCACCGCGCCGGCGAAGCCGACCACGAGCGAACCGATCGCGACGAGCTGCAGACCCGGGAAGAGGTGGAGAACGGTCGAGGTCAGGAGGCCGAAGATGGCGACTCCGAGAGGGACCACCGCCGGACGGGATTCCCGGGTCCGCGTTTGGAGGATCGCCTCGATCCGGCTCTCGTCGAGACGGCTCTCGCTTCGGACGAGGGCCTGGTTGCCCCGGCGGACCGTCTCCTCCCGGCGGTAGCTGTTCAGGAACCGGAGATCCTCTTCGGAGAGACGTTCGAACCGGCTACAGAGTCGCAGGACCCTCTCGGGATTCCTCTGGCGTTCGGAGAGCTCCCTTCGGAAGTGCTGTTCCCGGACCCGGACTCGATCGCGCCTCTCCTGCGCGGTGCTCATCACGTCGAGGAGCATTTCGAGATTCTCGACGTCCTTCGGCTCGGCCCCGGTCAGCATGGCCAGGCGGTCGCCCTCGGAGCGGAACGCCCCGAGCCGTTCCGAGTGGGCCTGCAGCGCCTTCGCCTTCTGTTCGAGGCGGACGTCGAGCGTGTCGAGCGCCGCCTTCAACCTCCGCAGACGCGTCGTGTCGTCGAGTCGGAAGTCGTCGACCTCGTCGATCGTGAGAGACGTGTCCGAGAGAGCCACGTCCGACCCGAGATGCGGCGCGACTTCCGCGGGGAGATGGGCCGGGGAGGACACCGGGAGAGAGGCGGGATCGGTCGGCGACGGGGACCGGGTCGCCAGGAAGCCAGCATGAACGTATTCCATTTCCTCGCTCGGGGAGCGGAAGATGTGGAGCGGCTCTTCGGAGTCCGACTCCGGCTCCGGCCCGGCCTCCTCTTCCGGCGTCGAGAGCGACGGTCCTCGGGAGGGCGGGGCCGGGTCGGGGGTCTCTTCCTCGGACGGAGGCCCCGGAATGCGCCCCCGGTGGAGCAGGTGGATCAGCGTCCCGTTTCCGACCGTGCGCCGGAGTCCGTCCAGGGAGACGGTCGAGATCTCCTCGAACTGGTGGCGGTCCAGCTCGAAGAGCCTCCGCCCCAGCTGATCCGTCTCGCCGGGGTCCCGGTACTGGGGGGTGATGTCGTTGCCGGTCTCGTCGGTGACCTGCACGGCGCCCGTCGCGAGATCCCGGGCGACGATGCGGGCCGCACCGTCGTCCAGCCGGAGGCGGACCATGATCCACCCGCCCGGAGTCGTGTGCCGTTCCCGAGGACCGTAGAACGCATCGGCCAGCAGGCGCACGAGACCGCTCTTTCCGCTGCGGTTGCCGGAAGCCCAAAGACCGAGCCCATCGCGAGGGAACCGGAAGCCGCCGGACTGGGTTCCGCATCCCTCGATGTCGACGCGATCGATGCGCAAGGATTGCCTCCACCGCGGCACACGAAACCGGTCGCTCTCCGGCGAACGGCCGGACGCCGACGGTCGGTCCCCCGGGGCTGGGCGGTCACGCCGAATCGGCGCTCCTGGCCCTATTTCGGCGCCCTCGAGAACCCTGTTGAGTCCCGATTCGGAAACCGTCGCCCGAGGTAGTCGCTGGGCGAGGAGGGCCGGTCCCGGTAGCGTGCGACTCCTCGTCTCCCGTGATCCTCCCCGCGGCGTCATCCGGAAAGAACAACACAACCTAAACCTGGACCACGAGTTGCGAGGATTTCTTCGTGTAGTTTCCATCATCGGGGTCGGTGCGGGGGTGCCGGGCTTCGCGGCGGGGCCGGACGCGGTCGGGATCTGGTCCCGGGCCGCCCGGACGGCGCGGGGCGAGACGGCGGAGTTCCGGATCCGGGGCGGCGGTGAGAATGCGCGATTCGCCGCGATGGTGCGCGAGGGCTTCGGTCGGGAGGACGAAGCGAGGGGTTCCGTCGAGATCGGGGTCGTGGGGGGCACTCTGCTGCTGGGGAGGATCTGGGGCATGACGCAGATCGGAAGCGCGGGATGGACGAGACCGCTCGCCGGAGTCCGGGCGCCGGCGCCCTGGTCCTCCTCGCTCGCGGACACGGAGCGAGGAATCGCCTGGACGAGTCGCGGGCGCGAGCGGCGGCTCGCTCTGGGTTTCGTGAGAGATCGGGCAGGGGGGTCCCTCGTCTCGTTCCGCGCGGCCGGTCGCGGCCTCGATCTCTCCGCGCGACACCGGGGAGAGACGCTCGCCGGTGCGGCGGGTTGGCGGGTGACCCGAGGCGATCTCGACGTTCGCGGAGAGACGAGGTACGAGGAGGGTCTTCGGGACTACCGACTCGGAGTCGGGGGAGCGAGCGCTCCGTTCGGGCTGACGGCACTCGTTCGGGCTCCGCCCGATCGTCCTCCGGAGCGGATCGTTCGGGCGGCCTTCCGCTTCCCCCCGTTCTCCGCCGGGTCGGGAGCGGTCGAGCTCGCGCTCCGCACTCCGGGGTATTCCTCGGACCGCACGGACGCGCGGGATCCCCCCTCCGGGTTCTCGGTCGAGGCGGCCGCCCGGTGGCGGGGGTCGATCTCGAATGCCGCGTTTCGGTTCGATCTCCGGACCCTCTCCCGGAGCCGGGAGACGCCGGCCACGACGCTCGACGTTCGGGCGGAGCGCATGGTCTCGGGGGAGCTGCGGTCGACGGTGCACCTGGTCGCCGGAGAGCGACGCATCGACGAGACGGTGTTCACGCTCCGCCTCGCCCGCGCCGAAGGCAGGGGAGGACTGCGCCTTCGGCTCGTCGCGCGAGAGGGACGGGAGGGCGAGGCCTGGCTGTCGCACCGCTTTGGGAAGGGTACCGCCGCCCGCCTGCGGTTCCGGTGGAGGGAAGGACTCCGCCCGCGGGCGGAGCTGGAGTGCGGCACCCGCCTTCCGATACCCGGGGTAGGCACGGACCCAAGCGAATGATATCTTGCGGATTGGAGCTTTCCCCCGGGCCGAGTTCCCGTCGTTGAGGCGGTGGTCCGCCGCAGATCGCGGCCGGGGCCGCGGCCGGGTGCCCCGGCTTCGTGACGCCCACGAGACGGTCCTTCACCCGGGATCGGAACCAGAAAGGAAGGCGAACCCATGGAACGGATCGCCCAGCGCATGCACGGGCTCGGCACGGAGACCGCATTCGAGGTCCTGGCGCGGGCGAAGCGGCTCGAGGCCCGGGGTCGGGAAATCGTCCACCTCGAGATCGGCGAGCCCGACTTCGACACCCCGTCGAACGTCGTCGATGCGGCGGTCGAGGCCTTGCGCTCCGGCTGGACGCACTACGGGCCCTCCGCCGGGCTGCCGGCGGCGCGCGAGGCCGTCGCCGAGTGGTTCTCCCGCGATCGGGGAGTCCAGGTCGGCCCCGAGAACGTGGTGATCACCCCCGGCGCGAAGCCCATACTCTTCTATTCCGTCCTCGCTCTCGTGAACCCGGGCGAAGAGGTCATCTATCCCGATCCCGGCTTCCCGATCTACGAGTCGGTCATCTCGTTCTTCGGAGCGCGAGCGGTTCCCTTGCCGCTGAAGGAGGAGCGCGAGTTCACGTTCGACGTGGCGGATCTCGAGGCGCGGATCACCGACAAGACGAAGCTCGTGATCATCAACTCCCCCCACAACCCGTGCGGCTCGATGCTCTCGAGAGACGATCTCCGTCAGATCGCCGAGCTCGCCGTACGACACGACTTCTGGGTGATGGCCGACGAAATCTATTCGAAGATCACCTACGAAGAGCCGTTCGAGTCGATCACCCGGTTCCCCGGCATGCTCGATCGCACGGTCGTGGTCGACGGCTTCTCGAAGACGTACGCGATGACCGGGTGGCGCCTCGGCTACGGCATCATGCCCCGCGACGTCGAGCGCCACGTCTCCCGCCTCATGACGAACTCGAACTCGTGCACGTCGAGCTTCACCCAGATGGCCGGAATCGAGGCGCTGCGAGGCCCGCAGGACAAGGTCCAGGCGATGGTCGCGGAGTTCCGGCGTCGTCGAGACCGGATCGTCGAGGGACTGAACGAGATCGAGGGGATCACGTGTCTGAAGCCCAAGGGCGCGTTCTACGCGTTCGCGAACATCACGGAATTGGGCCTCCGGTCGTCCGAGCTACAGGATCGCCTGCTCGAAGAGGTGGGAGTCGCGGCACTGGCCGGAACGTCGTTCGGGCCCGGAGGCGAGGGGTATCTTCGCTTCTCCTACGCGAACTCGCTCGCGAACATCGAAAGCGCCCTCGAGAAGATCGCGAGCCTTAGGCAAAAGGTCTGAGATCTTGGTCAAGGACTACCTCACCCTGAAGGAGGCCCTGGGAATCGGGGACGGGTCCGTCGTGGCCCTGGTCGGCGGGGGAGGGAAGACTTCCACTCTCTGCCGGCTGTGTGAGGAGTCCTCGCGCGACGGGTGGCGGGTTCTGGCCACCACCACCGCCCGAATGAAGCTGGAGGAGCTCGTGGACATGCGGGAGGTGCTCCTCTGGGACGAGATGGACACGACCGGTCGCACCTGGAAGGAGTACCGCTCCCGCTCCACCGTCGAGACCGACTGGATCGACGAGGTTCTCACGGGGACCCGCGACGACCACCGGACGCCCGCCACGTTCCTGGGGCGCTCCGTGATGCGGGACAAGCTGGTCGGACTGCCGGTGGAGCACCTCGGCGAGCTGCTGTCCCGTCTCACATGGGATCTCGTCGTCGTCGAGGCGGACGGCAGCCGGGGACGCTCGATCAAGGGGCACCGTCTCGGGGAGCCGGTGCTCCCGCTGTGCGCGTCCCACTGCGTCATCGTCCTGGGTGCCGACGGTCTCGATACGCCGGTGAACGACGATCACTGTCACCGCCCCGAGGTGATCGTCGATCTCCTTGGGATCGCCTGGGGTCATCCCATCACTCCCCGGCACTTCGTCGATTTGCTCATGCACCCTCGGGGACTGCTGTCCAAGATCCCCGGGGACATGCACGTCGTGGTCTACGTGAACAAAGTTCCGATCGGCCGCGAGCACGACTCCGCGAACCAGCTCGCACGCGAGATCCTCGATCGCTGTTCCCAACGGATTCCCCGGGTCGCCGTCGGCGACAACCGCCAGGGCGGTATCGTCGAGGTGTTCACCGCCGACAAGCCCCCCAGCCGCTAGCCCGGACTATTCATGAACGACCTGCTGCGATCGCGGATCCGCACCACCGGACGGACGTCCTCGCGTCTCGCACCCTGCGACGTATCGTTCAGATACGCCTCGGGTTCGA
>JALGZR010000017.1:0-41672 GCA_025774805.1 bacterium | reverse complement strand
CGCACCCTGCGACGTATCGTTCAGATACGCCTCGGGTTCGAGCCCCTGCGGGTGCCCGTCCGGTGGGCGTCTCCACGATCTCGCGACGGCCCTTCATGAATAGTCCGGGCTAGGACCTTGGGCCCGGTGGTCCGAGCGCGCCCATGATCGTCGTCACTCTCGGCGGAAACGCGATTCTCCCCCCGACCGGCGCCGGGACGATCGAGGAGCAGATCGCGATCACGACCCAGGCGATGTCCGCCGTCGCGGACCTCATTGCGTCCGGCGAGAGGGTCGTGCTCTCGCACGGAAACGGTCCGATCGTCGGCAACATCATCGTCCGCAACGAGGCCGCGAGGGACACGATCCCGCCCATGCCGCTCGACGTAAACGAGCTGACCGCCCGCGGCGTCCGCCGCCCCGTGGTCTCGGTCGTGACCCAGTGCGTCGTCGACAGCGCGGATCCGGCGATGACCCGCCCCACGAAGCCGATCGGACCCTTCTACGCCGCGGTGCGGGCCCGGGAGCTGGAGTCGCGAAAGGGGTGGGTCTTCCGGGAGGATAGAGATCGCGGATTCCGGCGGGTCGTGCCCTCGCCCCGTCCCGTCGAGATCGTGGAGTGGGAGGCGATCCGCTCTCTGGTGAACAGCGGCGCGGTCGTGATCGCCGCGGGGGGCGGCGGCGTCCCGGTGGTTCGCAGCGCAACGGGGTGCCTGCGGGGCGTCGAGGCCGTCATCGACAAGGACCGTGCGGCGGCGGTGCTCGGTCGACAGCTCGGAGCCCGGCAGCTCGTCAATCTCACGAACGTCGACGGCGCCGCCCTCGATTTCGGGAGCCCGCGGGAGCGCTTGATCGAGAGGATGACGGTCTCGGAGGCCCGGCGTCATCTCGACGACGGCCAGTTCCCGCCCGGAAGCATGGGTCCGAAGATCGAGGCCAGCATCGACTTCGTCGAGGGCGGAGGAGAGGAGGCGATCATCACGGTGCCGCCGCGCGTGCTCGAGGCGATGGCCCACCGCACGGGAACCCGGGTCGTCCCCGACGGCGAGCGATCCTCGTGAGCGACGTTCTTCTCCGGGGCGCCACCCGCATCCTGATCGGCGGTCCGGAATGGGACGAGACGAGCGGAGACCTTCTCGTCCGCGAGGGACGCATCCGGCACGTCGGAGGGGATCTCGGGGAACCGGTCGAGGGCGTGCGGGTGCTCGACGCGTCCGGACTTACCCTGCTGCCCGGCCTGGTCCAGACCCACGTGCACCTCTGCCAGACGATCTTTCGCGGCCACGCCGAGGAGCTCTCCCTGCTGCCCTGGCTGCACGACCGGATCTGGCCCCTGGAGGCCGCCCACGACTCCGAAAGCCTGCGCGCCTCCGCCCGCCTGTCGGTGCTCGAGCTCCTCCTCTCGGGCACCACGACGATCCTCGACATGGGCACGACCCACCACCACACCGCCGTCTTCGAGACCTTGGAGGAGACCGGAATCCGGGCCGCGAGCGGAAAGGCCATGATGGACGAGGGGGAGGGCGTGCCGGTCGGCCTGCTCGAGACGACGCTCGACTCCCTCCGCGACAGCTTCGATCTGGCGGAGCGATGGGACGGCGGCGCGAACGGGCGCCTCCGGTACGCGTTCGCTCCTCGGTTCGTTCTGTCCTGCTCCGACGAGCTTCTGCGCGACGTCGTCGCCATGGCCAAGGGGAAGTACCTGCTCCACACGCACGCCTCCGAGAACCGGGACGAGACCCGCCGGGTGATCGAGCTCAAGGGGAGGCGCAACGTCGAGCACCTCGATCACCTGGGCTTCCTCGGACCGGGCACTCTCGTCGCCCACGGGATCTGGGTCGACGAGGAGGAGGTCGCGAGACTGGCCCGCAGCGGAACGCACGTCGTCCACTGCCCCCACACGAACCTCAAGCTCGGCTCCGGAATCTGCGAGGTGCGCCGGCTTCTCGACGCCGGGGTCGACGTGACGATCGGGTGCGACGGCGCCCCCGCGAACAACCGTCTCGACGCTTTCGCCGAGATGCGGACGGCCGCCCTCCTCGCCTCGGTGAAGGCGGGACCCGGATCGGTGACGGCGAGGCAGATTCTGACGATGGCCACCCGGCGGGGAGCCGAGGCGCTCGGGTGGGCGGATCGCATCGGACGGCTCGACGCCGGAACGGAGGCGGACGTCATCGCGGTCGACCTGGACACGCCCCACTCGACCCCGGTCGCCGATCCGGTCACCGCTCTCGTCTACTCGGCCCGTGCGTCCGACGTCCGTCACGTTCTCGTGCAGGGCGAGGTTCTGGTGGAGAACGCGGCTCCGGTCCGCCTCGATCCGGCCGGCGTGCTGGAGGACGCGCGCGAGGCGGAGAGACGAACGCTCGAGCGGGCGGTCGAGCACGGATTCGCGGCGACGCGGCCCCCGGTCGCCGAGTCCCCCTCGCCGGAGGTGTTCCCGTGATCGGCCCGGCCCGGCGACCCGGACTCCGGCTCCGCGGGGTCGGAGCGCTTCTGGCCGGTCTCGTCGTCGCCGGCGCGATCGGCTGCGGCGGGGGGGAAGAGAGCCCGCCCCCCGAATCGGGCCGCGAGGGGAGCGAGGGTCGGCCCTCCGAAACGGATGCCGACCGGAAGAGGATCCGCGTCGGGCTCGTGTTCGACGTGGGAGGGAAGGGCGATCGCTCGTTCAACGACTCCGCGTACGAAGGGCTCACCCGGGCCGAGCGGGACTTCTCCATTCAGATCTCCGATTTCGAGCCGGGGCAGGACGCCGATCGGGAGGTGGGTCTGCGCAAGCTCGCGGCGCGCGGCTACGACGTGGTGATCGGGGTGGGCTTCCTCTTCACCGAGGCGATCCGCGCCGTGGCCCGCGATCACCCCGAGGTCCGCTTCGTTCTCGTCGACGGAGTGATCGAGGATCTGCCGAACGTCGCGTCGCTCGTCTTCCGCGAGCACGAGGGCTCGTTCCTCGTGGGAGCGCTGGCCGCGCTCGCCTCCGACACCGGGGTGCTGGGCTTCGTGGGGGGCATGGACGTTCCTCTCATCCACAAGTTCGAGGCCGGGTACGCCGCCGGAGCGCGACACGTGCGGCCCGGGGTCGAGGTGCTCGTGGGGTACGCCGGAGTGCGGCCCGAGGCCTTCGCGGATCCCGTGCGCGGAAAGGAGATCGCGCTCTCCCAGATCGGTCGCGGGGCCGACGTGATCTTCCACGCTTCCGGTGTCACGGGTCTCGGGGTGATCGAGGCGGCGAAGGACCGAGGGAAGCTCGCGATCGGCGTCGACTCGAACCAGAATCACGTCGCTCCGGGAAGCGTTCTCACCTCCATGATCAAGCGGGTGGACAACGCGATCTACCGCGAGATCGAGGCGGCGGTTCAGGGCGAGTCCCGGGGCGGGCTCGTCGAGCTCGGCCTCGCCGAGGAAGGGGTGGGCTTCAGCCTCGACGAGCACAATCGACATCTGCTCTCCGCGGCGATGCTCGAGCGGGTCGGGGCGCTGCGCGACTCCATCGTCGCGGGCACGATCGCGGTGCCGCACACGACGGGACGACGGTGAGCCACCCCACGGTCTCCGTTTGCATGATCGCCCAGGACGAGGCGGCGCGAATCGGCGCGGCCCTCGCCTCGGTGAGGTGGGCGGACGAGCTCGTGGTGATCGACGGGGGGAGCGCCGACGACACCGTGGAGGTCGCGCGCGCCCACGGCGCGAAGGTCGCGGTCCATCCCTGGCCCGGCGTCTTCGGCGTCCAGATCCAGCGCTCCCTCGACGCCACGACCGGCGACTGGGTGTTCCGCCTCGACGCGGACGAAACCGTCAGCGAAGAGCTCGCCGTCCAGATCCGGAACGGCGTGGAGCGGCCCGACGCGCCCGACGGATTCCGGGTCCGCCGCAAGAACCATTTCCTCGGAAGGTGGATCCGCCACGGCGGCTGGTGGCCCGATCCGCAGCTCCGCCTCGTACGCCGGGAGGGGGCGTGCGTGCGCGGCGCTCCGGGTCACGAGACGCTCCACATCGAGGGGCGGATCGAGGATCTGCCCGGCCATCTGGTGCACGACACCCACCCGACCCTGCGGGCGTCGCTCGCCCGGGTGGAACGCTACTCGAGCCGGCTCGCCCCCGACCGCGCGCACCGGAAACGCATCCGGGGGTGGCACCTCTTCGCGCATCCGTTCGCGGCGTTCTTCCGCAAGTACGTGTGGCAGTCGGGGTGGAGGGACGGCACCCACGGATTCCTCATCGCCGGGATCCACGCGATGGTGAAGTTCTCCGTGTACGCGAGGGCGTGGGAGATCCAGCGCGAGGGGAAGGTCGGAGCGTCGGCCGGACCCGAAGGAAGCGCGACGACCTCCGGTGCGAACGACGCATCGCGGATCCGGTCGACGTGACCGGCCCTCCCGCCGTCGCGATGCGCGGCATCGTGAAGCGCTACCCGCGGGTCGTCGCCGTCGACGGCGTCGACTTCTCGTGCGAACCGGGCGAGGTGCACGCGATCGCCGGCGAGAACGGTGCCGGCAAGTCGACCCTCATGCGGGTGCTCTACGGCCTCACCCGACCGGACGGGGGGACGATGGAGGTGAACGGTCGTCCCCACGCTCCCGCGGGCCCGCGCGACGCCCTGGCGCGGGGCATCGGCATGGTGCACCAGCACTTCATGCTGGTTCCTCCGTTCACCGTGACCGAGAACGCGATACTGGGCGATGAGCCGGCTCGCGGCGGCATCGCTCTGGACCGAGGTGCGGCGCGGCGAGCCGTACTGGAGACGATCGATCGGTACGGGCTCGCCCTCGATCCCGACGCCCCCGCCGAAAGCCTCTCCGTCGGGGAGCGACAGCGCCTCGAGATCCTCAAGGTCCTGATGCGGGGGGCCCGTCTGCTCGTGCTCGACGAGCCGACCGCCGTCCTCGCCCCGGCGGAGGCCCGCGCCCTCTTCGAGACGGTCCGGGGGCTGTCGGAGCGCGGCACGACGGTGCTGTTCATCACCCACAAGCTGCGCGAGGTGATCGAGCACGCCGATCGGGTCACGGTCATGCGTCGGGGGCGGCGGGTCGCCACGGTGCGGGCGTCGGACACCGACGAGCGCGCGCTGGCCCGGATGATGGTCGGCCGGGAGCCGGCCGCGAGAGACGCGCGTCCGCGACGCGAGGCGGGCGGAGTCGTGCTTCGCCTGCGGGACGCCGGGGAGGTGCCGGGGGGAGCCGGACCCCCGCGTCTCGGGCGCGTCTCCCTCGAGGTGAGGGAGGGGGAGATCGTCGGAGTCGCCGGCGTCGAAGGGAACGGGCAGCGGGAGCTCGTGGAGATCGTGGCGGGACTCCGTCCGTTCCGGGGCGAGGTGACGCTCGACGGGCGCTCCCTCTCCGGAGTCGGGGCGGTCGGAGTGCGGCGCCGGGGGCTGGCGCACATCCCCGAGGATCGCACGACGGCCGGAGTCGTCGCGGAGATGACGGTGTCCGAGAACCTCCTACTCGGAAGGGAAGGCGAGCCCCGCTTCCGCCGGGGGCTCGCGTTCGATCGGGAGGCGATCCGGCGTTACGCCGCGGAGAGAATCGCCGAGTTCGACGTCCGCCCGCCCGAGCCCGAGGTTCCGGCGGGATCCCTCTCCGGAGGGAATCAGCAGAAGGTCGTGATCGCGCGCGAGACCGAGGGGCGCCCGCGACTCCTCCTCTCCGCCCACCCGACCCGGGGGGTCGACGTCGGCGCTCAAGAGGCGATCCACGCCGCTCTCCTCGATCAGCGCGACGCCGGGGTCGCGGTTCTCCTGGTCTCCGCGGATCTCGGGGAGATCCTGCACCTCGCCGACCGCGTCGTCGTCCTCTTCTCCGGTCGGGTGGCCGGCGTCTTCCGCAGGGGGGAGGCCGACGAGGAGACCCTGGGCGTGCACATGACCGGGGGGAGCTTGCCATGACGGTCGGCGCGCTCCTTCCCGATCTTCGCCGGTTCCTGCCGCCGGTGACGGCGGTCGCCGGTGCCGCGGCGTTCGGCGCGATTCTCGTGGTGGCGATCGGGGAGAGTCCGGCGGCCGTTCTGCGCACCGTGATCGGGGGTATCCTCGGCACCCCGGACGGCCTCGCGGCGGTTCTGTTCAACGCGACGGCCCTGATCTTCACCGGTCTCTCCGTCGCGTTCGCCTTTCGGGCGGGGCTCTTCAACATCGGCGCCGAGGGTCAGCTCCTCATGGGGGCGTTCCTGGCGACCTTGACCGGTCTGGCCTTCCCCCGGCTGCCCGCGGTGATGCTCGTGCCGCTCTGCGTTCTCGCCGCGGCGGCGGGCGGCGCGGCTTGGGCCGCGGTGCCCGGTCTTCTGCGCGCGCGCCTCGGAGTCCACGAGGTCATCAACACGATCATGATGAACTTCATCGCCGCGGGATTGACCGGATACTGCACCGTTCACCTGCTCAAGGAGCCGGGGCAGATGATTCCCCACACGCCGCCGATCCCCGCCGCCGCTTGGATCCCCCGCCTCGGGGATCTCCGCCTGCCGGGGAACCCTCTCCCGGCGTCGAGCCCCGCGAACGTCTCGCTGTTTCTCGCTCTCGCCGTCGCCGCCGGGGCGGCCTGGATCCTCCACCGCACGCCCTTCGGGTTTCGAGTGCGGGCGCTCGGCTCCGGGGAGCCCGCCGCCCGCACCGCGGGGATACCCACGGGCCGGACCCTCGTGGCGGCCATGGCGCTCGCGGGAGCGTTCGCCGGTCTCGCGGGAGTGAACGAGGTCCTCGGGTTTCGACACCGCTTTCTCGACAACTTTACCTCGGGGGTCGGCTTCCTCGGAATCGCCGTGGCGCTGCTCGGCCGCGCCCGACCGGCGGGGGTGGTGGCCGCCGCGCTTCTCTTCGGCGGACTGAACGCGGGCGCGGTCGAGATCGATCTGTTCACCGAGGTGCCCCGGGAGGTCGTCCTCGTCGTGGAGGCGGGGATCCTTCTCTTCGTCGTCGCGGGCGACGATCTCGCCCGTCGCGTACTCTCCCGAATCCGCCGCCCGGCGGACGCCGAGATCCTGGGACCGGGGGAGGAGGAGGGATAGTGGGTCTCGATCTCGGTCTCTCCGCGGTCCGCCTCGCGACCCCCCTGCTCTTCGCGGCACTGGGCGGCGTGCTCTCGGAGCGGTCGGGGGTGGTCAACATCGCCCTCGAAGGCAAGCTACTCATCGGCGCGTTCGCCGCCGCGGTCGTCGCGCACGCCACGGGAAGCCCCTGGCTCGGCGTCCTCGCCGCCGCGGCGGCCGGCACGCTGCTGGGGACGGTGCACGCTCTCGGGGGCGTCGTTCTGCGCGGCGACCAGATCGTCGTCGGGGTGGCGATCAACCTGCTGGCGGTCGGTCTGACCCAGTTCCTGATGAGCCTCCTCTACGGTTCTTCGGCCAACACGCCGCCGTTCCGGGGACTCTCCGCGGGAGGTCTGCTCAACTTCTCTCCTCTGGTGTGGGGAGCGCTCATTGCGGTGCCGGCCGTCCATCTCCTGCTGCGCGGGACGCCGTTCGGACTCCGCGTGCTCGCGTCGGGGGAGCACCCGGAGGCGGCCGAATCGCTCGGCGTGAATCCCCTGCGGGTCCGCATCGGAGCGGTCCTTCTCGCGGGCGCGCTCGCGGGCATCGGGGGGGCGTACCTGGCCCTCGAGACCTCCCAGTTCGTGAAAAACATGTCGGCGGGCCGCGGGTTCATCGCGTTGGCGGCGGTCATCTTCGGAAAGTGGCGGCCCGGCGGGGCGGCGGCGGCCTGTCTCTTCTTCGGTCTCGCCGAGGCGGTCCAGATCCGGCTCCAGGGGCTCGGCGTCCCGACGCAGTTCGTGCAGATGATTCCCTACGTGCTGACGATGGTGGCGCTCGCCGGATTCGTGGGACGCTCCCGTCCCCCGGCGTCCCTGGGCGTGCCCCTGGCGACCGAGCGATAGCGATGCGACGAAGGATGATCACGCTGATCGCGGGAGTGCTCGGGGCCGCCTGTGCGAAGGAGGTGGTGGAGCCTCCCCCTCCGCCTCCACCTCCCCCGAACGTGGTTCTCGTGATCGGGGACGGCTTCGGGGCGGGTGCCTGGAGCCTGGCGCGGGAGTGGGCGCGGACCCGGGGCGAGGAGCTGGTCCTCGACCACGGTTCGGCGGTGGGGTTCCTCGAGGTGCATGCCGGCGACGCCCTGGTGACCGACTCGGGGGCGGCCGCGACCGCGTGGTCGACGGGAAGACTCGGCCCCCGGTTCCGCGTCGGGCCGGCCGAGGGCGAGGAGGTCATTCCCCTGTTCGAGCGGCTCCGGGCCGCCGGACGCGCCTTCGGTCTCGCGACGACGTCCCGGATCACGCACGCCACCCCGGCCGGGTTCTACGCGCGGGTGCCGGATCGGGAGAGGGAGGACGAGATCGCCGTCCAGCTCCTCGACGCCCGGCCCGACGTGGCGATCGGCGGGGGCCGCCGTCACTTCCGGCCCCGGGCCGCGGGCGGGTCCCGTACCGACGGCCGGGACCTGCTGAGCGAGGCAGAGGCCGACGGAATCGCGGTCCGGAGCGAGCTCGCCGGTCCGTTACCGGTCGATCGCCCCGTGCTCGCGTTGCTCGCCGAATCTCACCTTCCCCACGAGCTCGATCGGGAGGAGGACGAGCCCGACCTCGCGGAGCTGGCCGTGGCCGCCGTGCGACGGCTCGAGGCCACGGGGCGATCCTGGTTTCTCCTGGTCGAGGAGGGTCGGATCGACAGCGCGGCCCACGACCACGACGGGCCGGGGCTCGCTCTCAACACGGTGCGCCTCGATCGCGCGGTCCGGGCGCTGATCGAGGTCACGGATCGGGAGCGCACCCTCGTGGTCGTCGGCTCCGATCACGCCACCGCGAGCCCGGTCTTTCTCGAGTTCGCCCATCCCGAGAGCCTGGAGGTGGTGACCGCATCGATCGAGCGGATGGCGGAGCGCATCTTCGAGGGCCGCGCCTGGCGCGGAACTCCCGCCGAGCTCGAGGAGAAAGCGATTCCGATCCTCGACCGGGGGGCGCGCCACACCGGGCTCAGGCCGGAGACTCTCGACGGCCTGATCACCGCCGCGAACCGATACGACCGTCGCGCCGTCCTCGGGACCGCGGTCTCCCGGCGGTTCGGGATCGCGTTTCTGCCGTGCGAGGACCAGGTTGCCTCCGCCGAGGTCCACGGGCACACCGGGGAGCCGGTCCCGGTGCGCGCGTGGGGACCGCGCGCTTCCGAGGTGGCGGGAGTGCGCGACCACGGCGAGCTCGGGCGCTGGATCGCCGAGGTCCTCGAGCTGCCTCCGGCCGCCGCGCCGGATTCCGCCGCCGAGTCGGCCGACTCCGTGTCCGCGGACTCCGCGTCGATTGACAGCGACGCGGGCGGCGGCTAGGTTCACGACTTCTCTCGCCTCGAGGAGACGTCTTGCGTTTCGCTGCCGCTTCGATCGCGCTCGTAGGGCTGCTCCTGCTCGGCTCGTCCTGCGCCGACAATGAAGAGTCGCCGTTCGATCCGGATGCCGACCGGACCCCGCCCGAGCTCACCGACTTCGAGATAGAATCCCGGACCCCGAGCGGAGGAGTGTACGCGCTCTGGGCGGCGAGCGAACCGGTGCGGGCTGTGGTCGAGTATCGACTCGAAGAGAGCGAGCAATCCCGATACGCATACTCGGGGCAGCGCGAGTGGGCCGAGGCGGGGATCACGAAGCTCGTGGCGGTCTCCTCCGCGACGACCTACGAAATCGTGGGGGTGCGTCTGACCGATCGCGCCGGCAACGAGACGATCACGGAACGCGACACGACGTTCACGACCGGAACGGTCGACCTCGAGAACCTCCTCACCATCGCCATGATCGACGTCGGCTGGGGCGATGCTCTCTATCTGCGAACCCCGGACTCTCATCCCCGGCACATCCTGATCGACGCGGGGCACCCGGGTCAGGATGGACTCAAAGTGCGGGAATTCCTGGAGGACAGCTTCGGAGTGAACCGGCTCGACTTCGCCTCGATGACCCACGTACACGAGGATCACATCGGAGGGTTCTACGGAGACGACTTCGATGGCTTGGACGGTCTGCTCCTGAATCGTGGCGGAACCGGCTCGCCGTTTTCGGTCGGGACCTTCCTGGACATCCGGGACAAAACCCCCGGCACGATCAACGGGCCGTACGGCGACCTCGAGTTCGCGGTCGACTCGCTTCGCGCTCTTGGCAAGCTGGGTGAGTGGGTGTTTCTCGGGCCCGGGGAGTCGAGCGAGACCCACGAAGCGCTTCGCTGGAGCGACATGCTCCGGGTCGATCTGCTCGCGTCGGGGAAAAAGGACTTCCTCATCCCCGATTACAGCCTCCAGGAAGAAATCGGGAGCGTGCAGAACAACGACTCGATGGTCTATCGGGTCCAGTACGGCCGGTTCGTCCTGCTCCTGATGGGGGACGGGGAGTTCGCGACCGAGCAGTATCTCCAGAACAACTGGCCGCGGGAGTTCCTGCGGGCCTCCGTGCTCAAGCTCGGACACCACGGCTCGAACGACTCGAACAGCGAGCGCTTCATCGACGTCGTGCAGCCGATCGTGGGGCTCATCCCCAACGCGATCAGCGAGAACCCCGGCGTGGAGCATCCTTACGTGCTCAATCGCCTCCGGGTCCGGGGCATCGACTACTACGCCTCCGACCGCGCCATTCCGAACCGGGACCGCGCCGAGAGTGGCGTGCGCGGCGACATCGTGATCGTGACGGACGGTGAGGCCTTCACCGTCGCTCCGATCAATCTGTACTACGAGTAGGGCCGCGCTGGCCGATCGCCGTTCTGGCCGCCTTCTCCCGACCCGGCCGAAGCCTCCGTCCGATCACTCCGCGAAGCGCTTCATCGCCTCTTCCGCGGGCTCGAAGTGGGAGGTCTCCATCGAGAAGATCCCCCGCCCCCGGGTCAGGGAACGGAGGTCGGTGGCGTACCCGAACATGCGGGAGAGCGGAACGGTCGCGGTCGCGCGCTCCTGCCGGCCCCGGGCCTCCATTCCGGTGACCTGGGCCCGGCGGGCGTTGAGATCGCGCATGACCTCTCCGGCGTACTCCTCCGGAACGAGGATCTCGAGCCGCACCACGGGCTCGAGCAGAACGGGGGACGCCGCGCGGGCCGCCTGGCGGAACGCCTCGGCGGTGGCCCCCTTCACCGCGATCTCGGTCGCGGCCTCGCCGGGGAGCTCGACGCCGCGCAGCACGAGCCGGACGTCGATCATCGGATAGCCGGCGAACGGTCCGGCGGCGGTCGACTCGCGCGCGGCCTCCTCGATCCACGCACGGGCGTATTTCGGGACCGTCTCTCCCGGAAGATCCCCGTCGAAGGTGAAGCCCCGGTTGCGTTCGTTCGGTCCGATCTCCAACGTCACGACGGCCCGATGGATGTTGTCGGCGATCTCCCGATCGAACTTGCCCGTGCCCCGCGCCGTCGCCGCGACGGTCTCCCGATAGGCGACCTGGGGATTCCCCACCCGGGCCTCGATCCGGAACTCGCGGGCGAGCCGCTCCACGAGGACCTGGAGGTGGAGCTCCCCCATGCCGGAGATGATCTTCTGACCCGTCTCGGGATCGTCCTTCACGGCGAACGTCGGGTCCTCCACGGTGAGCTCGCTCAGCGCCTTCTCCAAGTCCGCCAAATCGCCTTGGCTCTTCGGCTCGATCGCGGCCGCGATCACCGGCTCGGGGAAGGAGATCTCCTCGAGGAGAACCGCGTGGCCCTTCGGACAGAGGGTGTCTCCGGTCGCGGTCCGCTTCGGCCCTACGAGCGCCACGATATCCCCCGCAGACGCCTCCTCCAGTGCCTCCTTTCGGTTCGAGTGCATCCGGTAGATGCGGGTGATTCGCTCCTCGCCCTCGCGGGAGGCGTTCCAGACCTTGGCGCCGCGGGCCAGGGTGCCCGAGTAGACGCGCGCGTAATAGAGGCGGTTGCGAGACTCGTCGTTCATCACCTTGTAGACGAGCGCGGACAGCGGGATCTCCGGATTCGGATTGCGGCGCACGGTCTCGTCGGTCGCGGGATCCTTGCCCTCGATGGGAGGCACGTCGAGGGGGGAGGGCAGAAAGTCGACGACCGTGTCGAGGAGCGCTCTCACGCCGCGGTTCTTCAGGGACGAGCCGGCCAGGACGGGGTGGATCCCGCCGGTCAGAACGGCTGTCCTCAGCGCGGGGAGGAGGCGTGGGGGTGCCGGAGGCGTTCCGGTCTCGAGGTACTCGTCGAGGAGCGTCTCGTCTCCCGTCGCGGCGGCCTCCACGAGCTTCTCGCACCCGGCGTCGAAGATCGCCTGAAGCTCAGACGGAATCGGGGCGGATCGGGGCCGATCCTCGGGATCGCCCGGATCCCAGGTCAGGAGGCGATTCCGGACGAGATCGATGGCCGAAAGGTAGCCGTCGTCCTTCCCTACGGGTAAGAGCAGGGGGAGGAAGATGCCGTCGAGCTTCTTCTCCAGGTCCGCGAGCGCCCGCTCGAAATCGGCGCCCGTCCGATCCAGCTTGTTGACGAACACGACGCGCGGCACGCGGTAGTCGGCCGCCTGGTGCCAGACCTTCTCCGATTGGGGCTCGACTCCCCCGACGCCGCAGATCACGACGACCGCCCCGTCGAGGACCCGCAGCGAGCGCTGCACCTCCGCGGTGAAGTCCACGTGCCCCGGAGTGTCGACGATGTTGAGCGTGTGATCGCGCCACCGGGTCGTCGTCACCGCCGACGTGATCGTGATGCCCCGCTCCCGCTCCTGATCCATCCAGTCCATGACGGCCGTTCCCTCGTCCACCTCCCCGATCTTGTGGGACGTTCCGGAGAAGTAGAGAATCCGCTCGGTCGTCGTGGTCTTGCCCGCGTCGATGTGCGCGATGATGCCGAGATTGCGAAGTCGGGCGATCCGTTCCCGCGGGTTCATGCGTCCTCCGTGGCGACGGGCGCGTCGCGCGAAGCTATCATCGGCTTCCTCCGACGGCAACGGCGCGGACCCGGGGGACGGAGCGCGCTCGGGCCGCGGGATTGACACTCCGGGGGGCCTCTCCTATCCTGCGCCCCCTCCACGACCCCGATCGCACCGACCGATCCGAGGATCCAGTGCCCGACCTCGAGCCGACGAGTCCGCTCCAGCGAGGCCGATGGGGTCGGGTCATGCCCTACCTGTTCCTTCTCCCGGCCGCGGTCATCATCTTCACGTTCCGGCTCCTTCCCATCGTCTCCGCTCTGGCCGTCTCTTTCTTCGACGCGAGCTTCGGACGCATTCGTGGTTTCGCGGGGTTCGGACAGTACGAGACGCTCTTCTCCGATCCGAAGTTCTGGCAGAGCGCGGCGAACACGCTCTGGTTCGTGGCCGGATCCGTCCCGCTCTCGGTGGCGACCTCCCTCCTCTTCGCCGTCCTGCTGCGCCGGGGGGTGAGGGCCCTCGGCCTCTACCGAACGATCTACTTTCTGCCGGTGGTGACTTCGTTCGTGGCCGTCTCCATGGTGTGGAAGCTCATCTTCCATCCGCGGTTCGGCTTCGCGAACTCGGTCATCGGGCGGCTCGGGGAATCGGGGCCGCTCTGGCTCGAGGAGCCGACGGGGATCTTCCAGCTCCTCGCGGGGACGGTGGGCGCCGAGCTTCCCGCCTGGGCGGGGGGTCCGAGCCTCGCCCTCGTCTGTGTCATCCTCGTCTCGGTCTGGCGCGGAATCGGCTACAACGTCGTGATCTTCCTGGCGGGGCTGCAGAGCATCCCCGAGCACTACTACGAGGCGGCCCGCATCGACGGCGCCGGTCGCCTCGGCATCTTCCGGCACGTCACCTGGCCGCTTCTCACTCCGACCACGTTCTACGTCGTGGTGATGACGACCATTCTCTCCTTCCAGGTCTTCGCCCCGATCTACCTCATGACCGGCCCGCTCACCGGCGGTCCCATGGGCACGACGAACGTGATCGTCTACTACCTCTTCGAGCAGGGCTTCGGCGAGAAGGGAAACATGGGCTACGCCTCGGCGGTGGCCCTGGTCCTGTTCGCGATCATCCTGGCCCTCACTCTCTTCCAGCGGAAGGTCGTGGAGAAGAGGGTGCACTATGCCTAGCCTGCATATCTCACCCGCCTCTGCTGCGTCCGCGGCAAAGCCGCGCCTGACTTCGTCGCTGGCGCGCTTCCGCCCTGCGACGGGGCTACGGCCCCGCCTCGGGCGAAAGCACCCCATCTCCTCGCCATATACGCCTGTCCGCGGCCTCGCGACGAGCCTGGTGAGAAATGCAGGCTAGCCTGCAGTCCTCATCCGGCGCGGCGACCCGCCGCCGCAGCAGAGGCGGGTGAGAGATGCAGGCCGGCTTCTCTCGGGCGATCCCCCGAAACTGGGCCGTCCACGTCTTGCTGATCGTCGGGGCGGTCTCCTTCGTCCTGCCCTTCTACTGGATGGTCTCGACCTCGCTGAAGGGGCCGGCCGACCTCTATCAGTCACCTCCCACGTGGTTTCCCGGCGAGGTGAGGTTCGAGAACTACCCGATGGCGTGGAACAGCGTCCCGTTCCCCCGGTACTTCTTCAACACGATCTTCGTCGCCGGGTGCATCGTCGTGGGAGTCGTGATCACCTCCGGGCTCTCCGCGTTCGCGTTCGCCTTTCTCCGCTTCCGCCACCGGGAGGGATGGTTCAACACGTTTCTCTCCACGATGATGGTTCCGGAGCCGGTCTACATCATCTCCTCTTACATCCTTCTCTACAACCTGCCGGGAGGAGGGGGGGACGGGTGGATCGACGACTACTCCGCCCTCATCGTTCCGTGGCTCGCCCACGTGTTCTCGATCTTCCTCCTCCGCCAGCACTTCAAGACGTTTCCCCGGGATCTGGTGGACGCCGCGGTGATCGACGGGTGCGGCCCGATCCGCTTCATCTTCACGATGATCCTCCCGCTGTCGCGGGCCGCGTTGACCACCGTCTGCCTGTTCACGTTCATCAGCACGTGGAACAGCTTCCTCTGGCCCCTGGTGATGACGAACTCCGACTCCATCCGTCCGATCCAGGTGGGGCTCGCCTTCTTCGCCCAGGAGGAGGGGACCGAGCACGGACTGATGATGGCGGCGGCGGTCTTCTCCATCGCCCCGCTCCTCGTCGCCTACTTCTTCGCCCAAAAACAGATCATCGAGAGTCTGACCCACACCGGTCTCAAGGGGTGACATCGTGATACGTCGTTCCGGAACGCCCTCGTCTCCGCTCCTCGCCGGCGCTCTCCTCGGACTCGTCTCCTGCGGCGGGGGAGGGGAGAATGCCGACCGGGGGCCCATCCGCTTCTGGCACGCCATGGGCGGGCCCCTCGGTCGCTCTCTCGACGCGCTGGTCTCCGACTACAACGCCGAACGGAACGACCCTCTGGAGTGCGTCTCCATGGGTCGGTACCAGGCGCTGTCCCAGAAGATCATGGCCGCGGTGGCCGCGGGCGGCCCCCCCGACATCGCCCAGTGCTACGAGGCGTGGACGGCGAACCTCGTGAGCAACGGATCGGTGGTGCCCCTCTCCCGGTTTCTCGAGGGGCCGGAAGGCCTGTCTCCGGAGAGTCTGGAAGACATCCATCCGATCTTCCTTACGACCTCGACCCAGGGGGGGGAGCTGTGGGCCTTTCCCTTCAACAAGTCGGTGCGGTGTCTCTACACGAACCGGGACCTGTTTCGGGCGAGCGGTCTCGACCCCGACCTTCCGCCCCGCACGTGGTCGGAGTACCGCGAGATCGCCCGGAAGCTGACGGTCGATCGGGACGGGGACGGGAATCCCGAGCAGTACGGACTCGCGAGCCAGATCACGGTCTCCGTCTTCGAGAACTTGATCGTTCAGAACGGGGGGCGGCTTCTGAACGAGGACGAGACCGCGGTCGCGTTCGACTCGGCCGAGGGCGTCGAGGCGCTCGAGTTCATGACCGACCTTCTGCTCCGGGACGGATCGTGCCTGCTCAGCCAGGGGTTCGAGTACCAGAACGAGTTTCTGGCCGGGAGGGTCGGGATGATCGAGGGAAGCTCGGTCAGTCTCGCCTTCATGGAGGGGAAGTTCTCGTTCGACCTGGGGATCGCTCCGCTCCCCGCGGGCAAGCTCGACACCCAGCTCCTCGCCGGGACCGAGGTCGTGATCTTCGCCTCGACCCCGGAGCGCGAGGCGGAGGCCTGGCGGTTCGTCCGGTGGTTCACCGACCCCGATCAGACGGCGCGATGGGGGGCGGAGACCGGCTATCTGCCGGTGAGGCGATCCGCCATGGAGCATCCGGCGATGCGGGCCCGGCTCGACTCCAATCCCGGCCTGCGGGAGGCCTACGAGCAGCTCGAACGCGCTCTTCCCCAGCCGAAGGCGCGCGGGTGGTATGCGGGCCGTAACATCCTCGAGCGGGAGGCCATCGAGCCGGTGCTGCGCGGTCGCGTAGAGCCGGTGGAGGCGCTTCGGCTCGCGGCCGAAAAGGCCGACGCGGAGCTCGCGGCCGGCGCCTGACCGTCCAGGAGGAACGCGGGTTGGGTTGACGTCTTCCGGTTGGCGTGATAAACGGGTCGTCTCGCCGCCGCCGGTGTCGCGCCGCACCATTCAGCCGGACCCTGCGTTGGAACCGTCTCCCCGTTCTCCATCCTTTCCCGCACTCTTCATGATCGGGCTTATGGGGGGAATCCTGGGCGCAGCCGGAGGGGTCCGGGCGACCGAACACGTCCTGATCACGGAGTTCGCGGTCTCGCCCACCGAGGCGGAGTTCTTCGAGATCTTCAACCCGACCGAAGAGACCGTCGACCTCTCCAACTACTACGTGACCGACTTCCACCACGTGGACCGGTTCGGCACCGACCACGACTTCTACTGGACGATTGTGAATGGGGGCCTTCAGCCCGACCCCGCGTTTCCCTACGACTTCGTGGTTCGGTTTCCGGCGGGAGCTTCGATCCGGCCGGGACAGACGCTCGTCATCTCCCTGCACGACGACGCTGATTTCACCGCGTATTGGTCGGACGTAGTCGAAAACGTGCCGATCGACTTCGAGCTGAATCAGGATGGGGACGAGGACGGCGTTGCGGACATGGTGGACCCGGGGTGGGAGCTGATCGGCCGGCCGTTCATCCAGGCGAACGTCGGCTTCACCAACGGCCGCGAGGAGATCATCCTCTTCCACTGGGACGGTCTCAGCGATCTCGTGCAGGACGTGGATATGGTGCAGTACAGCGACGAGACGTCCACCCACGTAAACCTCTCTCCCGACAAGACGGGCGTGGAGATCGACGGCCCCGACGAGGACGACATCCCGTCCGCCTACCGGGAGGATACGCCTCCGGCGCAACAGGATCTGGCGTCCACCAGCTCACCTTACGCGCACGAGGAGCGCACGACGATATCCCGCATCGACTTCGCGGAAGGGTCGGAGAGAACGGTCGACGGCAACGGGATTTCCGGACACGACGAGACGAGTGAGAACTACTCTTCGACCTGGATGGACAGCTCCCCGCCGTCGATCGGCTCGCCGGGCGAGTTCGGACCCCCGGCTCTTCTTTCCGCAGCCGCCAGTGGTTCCAACGAAGTGATCCTGACCTTCTCTCGGGATCTGGACCCGGTGACCGCCGCCGATCTGGATAACTACTTGATTCAGCAAGTGCAGACAGGGGGGGGACAAATCCAGACGGGGATCGTCCGGCTCCCGGTTCGAGCGGCCCGCAGGGCCGGAGGCGGCAGCGAGGTCCGGCTGGAGACCGGGGACCAGATGCCGGGCGCCCTCTACGAGGTTCAGGCCGAGGGCATCCGGAGCGATGA
Organism: bacterium; assembly: GCA_025774805.1. Lineage (GTDB taxonomy): Bacteria > ARS69 > ARS69 > ARS69 > ARS69 > JALGZR01. Next base: position 24,033 of record JALGZR010000017.1, on the reverse strand, counting down.
TCTCTCCGTCGTTCTCGTGTTCGGGAGTCGGGCGTTCTTCCGGGGCTATCGACCGTCGACCGAGTTGCGGCTCACGGTTCCCCGCCGTCCGTACGCCCCGCAGCTCGACGGATCCATCGAGATCACCTACGCTGGCCCTCAGGGCCAGAACGTCCTCCTGCGGCTCTTCGATCCCACGGGCCGGGAGCTGTTCGTGCTCGCCGAGGAGCCGATTCCTCCCGGGGGACTCGCCGTTCTCACGTGGGACGGCCGGGATCCTCTCCGGCAGCGGTTGCCGGCCGGAATCTACTACTTGCACCTGGCAAACACCGCCACGGGAGACGAGACCGTCGCGCCGATCGTCGTCGGCCTGTCGACGGAGGGGACGTCCCGATGACGCGCCGGCGGACGTGGTTCGATCCGGGCCCTCTGCGGCTCCGGGGTGCCACCCTCCTCCTCGCGGGGGGAGCGCTCTTCACGCCCGCGTCCGGAGCCGGGCTACAGGCGGGTGCGACGCTCCCTTCGGGTCGCGGGACCTTCACCCCGATCTCCGATATCAATGCGAACACGGCTTTCGGCGAGAGTCCGCTCGAGTTCAGCCCGGTGAACATCCGGGGCGTGGCCCAGACCGGGACGGGCGCCCTCGATCCGTTCGACGGGGCCGGACCCTCGACCTGGTTCTACGTCTCCGACGGCACGGGCGGGCTGGCCGTCTCGTATCCCGAAGGCGTCCCGACGACTGTGTCCGCGGGCGACATCGTCGAGGTCGATTCCGTGGTCGTCCGGACGCAGGACCTCCCTCCGATCCGGGGGACGAGAACGGTCGACTTCGAATACGCTTTCCTATCGGGTATAACCCCCACGATCACCGTGATCGCGCCGGGCGGGGGCGTCGTCGACGATCCGACCGTGATCGGAATGACGGATCTTCTAGACACCGGGGCGGCCTGGGAGGGCACTCGAGTAAGGATCAACGGAGTCTCGATCGTCGATCCGGGAGAGTGGCCGCCGGCCGGCAGCTCGGGCTTCGTGTCCTTCACGAACGGCGTCAGCGTCGGGCGGCTCTACGTCGACGAAGACACCGACCTCGACGGGGCGACGCTGCCCGGGGGACCGTTCGATCTCGTCGGCTTCGTCGCGCAGAACGGTCCGGCCCCCGGAACGGATCACTACCTCTACCCGACCGGGGTCTCGGATCTCATTGCGGGCGACGGTTCGGGTCTGGTCCGTGTCCGCCCGGAGGTCGTCGCGCAGGGACAGAACGGCCTCACGCTCGACTTCACGATCACGGGGCAGGAGGCGACTCTCGCACAGATCGAGATCGCGATCCCCGAGACGTGGACCTGGGAGTCGCAGGGCGACTTTTCGATCGGGGGCGACGGTTTCACGGGAGCCACGAAAAGCTTTCGTCCCGAAGGAGCCTCCTGGGTTCTGGAGGTCTCCGGGGCCGCGGTGTCCGCGGCGAATCCGGGCACGGTCGCCCTCCGGTCCCTCGCCTCCCCCGCCGCACTGGGCCCCACGGTCTTCGTCACCCGGACCGCGACCGCGGGAGGAACCCTCACCGAGATCTCCGCGTCCCCCACGGTCCTCGTCGTGACGGATGCGGAGCCCGGGGACGTTGTCATCAACGAGGTCTATCCCGTGACGACCACACAGTCCCAGGGACGGGAGGGGGCGGAGTACGTCGAGATCTTCAGCCGGTCCGGCGAGGATCTCGACGTCTCCGGCTGGGCGCTGGCGGACATCGGCCGCCAGGCCGACTGCACGCTCGACGCACGATGGGCGTTCCCCGTCGGAACCGTGCTCGCCCCCGGGGGATACGCCGTCGTCTGTCGAAACGCCGGCGAGTTCCTCGCCTACTTCCGCGACTTCTCCCCGTCGGCGACCTCTCTTCTATTCGAGATGCACGACGCGGGTTCTGAGCCACCGTCCGTGGACGACCCGGTCACGGAGAACATGGTCCTGCTGGATCCGACTTCGAGGGACGACCAGATCGCGTTGCTCGGGGGGGCCCAGACGAACGGGGGCCAGTGCGAGGCTCCGGACTGGCCGGGCAAGATCGTGCCCTTCTCCGAGCTGGTCGTCCTGCAGGACGTGACCGGAACGGTCGTCGACGCGATCGAGTATCGGGAGAGGGGACCGTGCCCGACCGACCTGTGCGACGGCGGGATCACCGGCCCCGACGACGCCTACTTCTGGGGCGCTCCGAAAGTCCGGCACACCCTGGGCCGGGACGCGGCGTCGCGCGACACCGACGACTCGCGAGCCGATCTCATTCCCTCGTCCGATCCCACGCCGGGATCGGTGAACGTGCCGGGGGACACGGCGCCGCCGCTGCTCCTCGTCGATTCCTTCGGGGCCGCCCTCTCCGCGACGGTAATCGAGATCCGGTTCGACGAGCCGGTCAACGAGGCGACGGCGCTCGACCCGACCCGGTACACGATCCAGGTGCCGTCGACCGGGGAGACGGTCGAGGTCACGGACATCATCGCCGATCCGATCGAGGCCGGCCGGCACTTCTTCCTGGTCGCCGCGGAGCTTCCCCCCGGGGTCGAGGCCACGGTCACCGCGACGGGCGTCGAAGATCCCGTGATCGGGCCGGGGGGGGGCAACAGTGCTCCAACGGTCGGCACCTTCCTCGTTCCCCCCATCGATCAGGACGATGCCCCGGCAGCCACGATCTGTGCGATTCAGGAGTTCGACGACTCCGGGTTCTCGCCCCTCGTGGGCGAGCCCGTCACGGTGGTCGGGTACGTGACCCTGGGAGACATCGATCCGGCTCTCCCGAATGGACTGCCCCCCACCGACCGGCTCAGCGTCTGGATCCAGGATCCGGGCGGCTGCGGAGTCAACTTGTTCTCCTTCTTTTCTTCCGATTCCGCGGGCTATGCCTTTGAACGCCCCGTGATCAGCCGGGACGGTCTTCGGCTGAACGACTTCGTGCAGATCAGGGGGCGGGTCGTCGAGTTCGTCTCCGCCTCTTCAGGCAACGGGGCGGTCACCGAGATCGACGTGGACGAGGGTGATACCGGCTACCGGCTCCTCCTGCGCGGTCTCGAGGGTCCCGAGCCTCTCGAAGTGGCCACCGGAGACGCGGGGGACGAGACGCTTGAGGGTTCCCTGGTTCACGTCGAGGGGACGGTGGTCAACTCGAACTCCCTGGCCGCGTACGTCGACGACGGATCCGGCCCCATCCAGGTCTTCCAGAATTTCTCCGACCTGGATCTGACCCGATTCACGGTCGGCGACCGCCTGGACGTGACGGGGATCATCACCCAGTACGACGCAACCGAGCCGTACTTCTCCGGATACGAGCTCGTGCCGCAGAACCAGGATGCGATCTTCAAGGTCGACGGGGACTTCACGCGCGATGGCCCGATCGTCGCGGTCGAGCGGCGCGTGCTCGCCCCGGAGCTCGGCGAGCAGATTCAAATCACCACGAGATCGCCGACGCGAAGCGAGGTGATCGTGGAGATCTTCGATCGCGTCGGCCGCAAGGTGACGACGCTCTACGACGGGGTCGGCCTGGGCCGCCTGGATCTCGGGTGGAACGGCGTCGACCAGCACGGCTCGACCGTGGAGCCGGGCGTGTACATCTGCCACATCCGGGCCGTAGCCCTCGACGGAGGAAGCGTGAAGACCGACTCCGCGCCGATCGTGGTGGGAACGCGACTCGAGGGTTGGAGGTCGATGCGATGAAGAGACGACGAAACGCGAACACAGCGCGGGAGGTGTCCCGGTGATGGAGAAGTGGCGGGGGACGGTGCTCCTCGGGGCGATCGGCCTCGGACTCGGGCTCGCGTCGCCCGGCGGGGCCACCATCTTCGACGACTTGGAGGTCGGTCCCCGGGCCCGCGGTCTCGGCGGCTGCTACGCGGGGCTCTCCGGGGACGCGACGGGGATCTACTACAACCCGGCGGGACTCGTGAACGTCGAATCGCTCGATATCTACGCGTCCGCGTTCGAGCCCTTCAACTACGGGTTCCACCGGGTGAACCTCATCACGATTGCCTACCCGACCGGGACCTGGGGAACGATCGGACTCGGATACCACGACTACCGGGTCGACTACGAGAGGGCGGTTCTCATGATCGAGAGGACGTTCTCCCTGGCCCATGGAATCGAGCTCATGAAGGACCTGAGCTCGGCCCTCACTTTCGGGTACGCGGTCAACGTCTACAACCTCGACTTTCCCACACCGACGGTGGGGGACATCGACCTCGGGTCGGAGAGCACGATCGGGATCGACGTGGGCTTCCAGGCCAGATTGCGGGACCGGACGACCGCCGGGGTCTTCTTCGAGAACGTGAACAACCCCACGCTCGGTGATCCCGTCGAGACCGAGCTCCCGCAGCGTATCTCCGGCGGCATGGCCTACCGTCCCTACGACGGCGTGATCACCGCGGTGGAGGTGGAGAAGCAGATCGGGCAGGAGGTCCAGTTCCACGGGGGGATCGAGTTCCAGGTCGCGAGCCCGCTGGTGCTGCGATTCGGGGCCCAATCCGAGCCGAACCTGTTCGACGTCGGCGCGGGGCTCCTGCTCCCGAAGGTCAACGTCGACTTCACCTACACCCACCATCCGGTCCTCGACGGGACGTTCCACTACGGCCTGGGGCTGAGGTTCTAGGAGGTCGACGATGGCGGCAGGGATCCTCTGCGGAAAAGGACGGCGGGCCTCCGTCCGACGGATCCTCTCGTGTCTTCTTCTCGTCCTCCTGGCCGCTCCGATCACGGGCGGCGCCGAGGAGAACCGTCTCGACCTCAACCGGGCCACGCTCGAGGAGATTCTCGCGCTGCCGATTCCCGAGAAGGCGGCCCGGGGGCTCTGGGAGCACCGCGAGTACGTCGACTGGTTCCGCACCGTCACGGACCTCCTCGACGCCGAGGGAATGACGCCCGAGCTCCTGGCCCGGATCCGCCCCCTCGTGGTCCTCGGAGAGATCAAGATCTCCCCCGAGCGGCAGCGGAAGGACGATCTCTTCTACCGCTTCGAATGGTGGGAGGGCGCCGAGGGGCGAGACGAGTCTCTCGTCGAGCTCTACAAGGACCTGGCGCTCGATCCGGTGAACGTGAACGAGGCCACGATCCTCGAGCTCCAGAATCTCCAGAACGCCGCACCGACCGACGCGGTCGCGATCGCGAGGCACCGCGACCGCGTCGGCGAGATCGGGAACCGGAGCGCGCTGCGGCGCACCCCCGGGCTCTCCGGGTGGGGGTACTCAAACATCCGGAACTTCGTCACCTACGAGGAGCCGGAGGCGGACGACCGGATCCACGGGAACTACTCGATCCGTGTCGAGACGACGTCGTACTTCCCCGATCACATCGATCTGTTCCGAGCCGACCGCGACCGGGGACAGGGGACGAACGACAACTGGTACGACCGACTGGGTCTGGACTCTCCCCGGCCGGCCGTCTTCCAGAAGCTCCGACTGCGCCGGGGGAACCACCTCCAGATGGGGCTGGTGACGAACCGCCGGCTCGGGGAAGAGGACCTTTTGGACACGAAGAAGGCCTTCGTCGGGGTGAGCGATCTGCGGCTCCCCGGAGGCCTGCGGATCGACAAGTTCTTCGTCGGCAGCTACAGCGTGTCCTGGGGCCAGGGCGTCATCATGGACAACACGGACTTCTTCAGCTCACGGAAGTCCGGCTACAACTTCGCCAAGCGATACGACGGGGTCCTCGGGGATCTCTCCCGCTCCGAGCAGTCCCAGCTCCGCGGGGCGGCGGCCGAGGCGACGTGGGGTCCGGTGCGGGCGGTCGGCTTCTGGTCCGATGACGACAAGGACGCCATCCTCAACGACGACGGGTCGGTCAACCTCTTGGTCTGGATGACGCCGCGAATCGACAATGACGAGCTCATCGCCGCCGGACTCCGTCCCATCCGGGATCAACTCCACGAGGAGACCTGGGGCGGCAATGTCCGTTACTCGTTCGCTCCCGGGTGCCACCTGGGACTGGGGGGATACGAGAGCCGGTACGATCGCTTCTTCGATCCCAAGTGGAATCCCCACGATCCGGGAGACAAGCATCCCCTCATCGCCGACGACGACGAGGACAACATCGTCGCCCAGGACGGGGAGATCTTCTCCTCCTTCAAGAGCGACGGGAAGTTCCGCCGGGTGTACGGGGGCGACTTCCAATTGGTCCACGGCAACCTGGCCCTCCAGGGGGAGTACGCGGAGCTCGACAAGGGAGGGGGAGTCCTCGAGTTCGGGGACGATCCCAAGGCCCTCGTGCTGAACGCGTTCGTCCAGCACGAGAACCTCAGCTTCCTGACCGTCTATCGGGACTACGACGTCGCGTTCGACAATCCCTACCAGCGCTCCTTCTCGAACTACAAGCGCTTCAAGGGAACGGTTCTCGAGGACAACTTCCGACTGCAGGATCCGATTTACGGCCTGGCCTACGAGAACGCCGCCCAGCCGCAGGCGGAGCGCGGCTTCTACGTCAACACCCGCTACCGGTGGGCGGAGCCCTTCATCACGACCGTCGAATGGGACACCTGGCGCCGGCAGGCCGACATGAGCAAGTACTCCCGGTTCGTGGGGAGGCTCGAGTACCGGCTGCTGTTCCCGCTCCGCCTCAAGCTCCGCCACAAGTGGCAGAACCGGGAGCACCAGAACCTCCAGGATCCGACGATCTTCAACAACGTGGAGACGATCTGGCAGCTCGAGTACCGCCTCTCCCGATACGACGAGCTCGAGTTCCGGTACGGCTCGTCATACACGCAATGGCCCCCGCGGGGCCGCCTCCAGGGGGAGGTCGATGCCACCGGCGACAACCCGATCTTCGGCAACAACGCCCAACCGGGACAGCTCTTCAGCGGCAAGTTCACGCACCACTCGAAGAGCCGACGGCTCAAGTTCGACGGTGAGGTCATGGTGTACGAGGGGTTTTGGTGGTTCTTCGAGAAGAACACCTTCCGCATCGCCGACGGGCGGGGCGGATATCGGGCCTGGTTCGAGGTGACCGACCGGGTGTCGGACGACTTCACGGTTCGCCTGCGATACGTCCGGGACAACCAGCTCCGGAACACCGCCGTCGACCTCCGCCAGTACAACGAAGAGGTCGGCGACACGATCGACGCCGACGACGTCCGCGAGGTCACGAACTACTACCGCCTCCAGGCGGATTGGTCCTTCTAGGCCGGGTGCGGGAGAGAGGACGGACGCAATGAGAAGAGAACCGTTGATGACACTGCTGATGGCCGCTCTGCTCGCCGCGCCGGGGGAGGCCTTCGCCCTCACGTTCCTGGAGCTCGCGACCGGCGACGAGGCGGTCGTCCCCGACGCCCGTTCGGTCGGGATGGGGAGGACGCGAACGGCCGAACCGGTCGGCGCGTTCACGGGCACGACGAACCCGGCTCTGCTCGCGCGCCTGGACGGGAGCGTGGTGTCGCTGGGCGGCAGCGTGCTCAAGCTCAAGGAGGCGCGAGCGATCCCCGCCTACGACAGCTTCGACGGATACCTCGTCGAGTCGATCTACGTCCTCAACGACGAGTACCAGTGGGATCAGGGCTTCGGGGCCGCCCTCACCTTCGTGTCGGACGGCCTCCCCGGCCCGATCGGGATCGCCGTCTCCCGGGCGCCGATCCGCGACTTCCAGTACGAGTACTCGGAGGAGGTCCGGGAGAACGACGCGTTCACCCGGCCTCGGGACGCCCTCCTCGCGATCAACGAGGTGCAGGGGGACGGGTCGGTCGATGCCTGGACCTTCGGTGCCGGGTTCTCGCCTCTCCGGTGGCTCGGCGTCGGGCTCGCCCTTCAGGTCCTCGACGGCGAGCAGGACTTCGAGCAGCGAATCCGGTGGATGAAGGAGGGGACCGTCGATCCGGTCCGGCTCCCGGAAGCGTCCACCGTACGTCTGAGGTCGCTCACGGGGAAGCGCTCGGCGGTCGGCCTGTGTCTCTCCCCCGTCCATCGCCTCGACATCGGCGCGACCTGGAAGTCGGAGACGACGCTGGACGGGACGTTCTTCCGGGGGGGCGACTTCGCGGACCTCTCCCACCCGGGGGTGCCGGCGGTCACGGACGCGGCCGGAGGGTCCGTGGAGGTGACCTACCCCTCCGAGCTCGCCTTCGGCATCTCGTACCGGCCGCGCGCGAAGGTCCGCACGTCGCTTCACTTCGACGCGACGCGGATCCAGTGGTCGGACTTCGAGCACGAGCTCTGGGAGGGTTTGGACCTGGACGACGTGTGGGATTTCCGGGTCGGGATCGAGCACATATTCTACAATCAGCTTCCGACACGATTCGGAATGCTCTACCGACCGTCACCGCGGGACGACGAGATCACGACGACGGCGTTCACGTTCGGGGCGGGGATCGAAAAGGGGCCGCTCCGGGCGGACCTCGCGTTCGAGGTCTCCCACCGGGAGTACCGTTTCGAGGATCTCTTCGACGACGCTCTCTACGGCGGTCGCACCCGCACCGGCACCGACCTCGTCGAGGAGGACGCCACGTCCGCCTTCGTCACGCTCAGCTATGCGCACGTCCCCTTCGGAGGATGACATCATGAAGCGGCGCAGAGTACTCAGTCGGGCACTCACCGCGATCGCGCTTCTCGCGGCGCTCACCGCGTCCTCTTCGGGGTCTGCGTCCGCGGAGATCGTGAAGCTCACCGTGACCCACACGAACGACATCCACGGGGGCATCGATCCGTCGGACGCCACCTACATGAACCGAGAGTACCCTCCGCGCCTCGGAGGGGCGGCATCGATGGTCACGCTGCTGAGGAGCCTGCGGCGGGACGTCGAGGCGGGGGAGGGTCACTTCCTCCTGATGGACGCCGGAGACTTCTTCCAGGGCACACCGGTCGGAACGCTGACGAAGGGACGGGCGGTGATCGACTTCATGAACGCCGCCGGCTACGACTTTCTCGCTCTGGGAAACCACGATTTCGACGAGGGGAAGGAGAACTGCATGGCCCTCGTCGAAAGGGCGGAGTTCCCGGTATTGGCCGCGAATCTCCACAGCGAAGAGACGGGCAGAATCGTCGACTGGGTCGAGTCCTGGATCATCAAGGACTTCGGGAACCTCCGCGTGGGGATCTTCGGGCTGATCACCCCGGAGACGGAAAACATGAGCTTCCCGGCAAACGTCGCCGGACTCGACTTCGCTCCGATGGCCCCCGTGGCGCGGGACGTGGTCCGGGCCCTCCGCGCGCGGGACGTCGACGTCATCCTGGCGGTGGGGCACGTGGGGATCCCGTACGACCCCGAGGAGCACCTCGAGTACCGGAACCGCACGGGGTGGCCCGCGGACGACGAGCCCCGGTCGCTCGCCGTGGACGTGGCCCATTCGGTGGAGGGCATCGATGCGTTCTTCTGCGGGCACATCCACAAGGGCTTCGACGACGCGTGGGCCATGGCGAACACCCACACGCTCCTCTTCCAGACCTACGGAAGGGGGTCCGGGGCCGGCATCGTGACCCTCTCCATCGACACCGAGACGAACCAGATCGTGGACTACGAGTTCTGGACGGAGCGGGGCTATCTCGTGACCTTCTTCGAGGATCAGTTCTGGCCCGACCCCGAGATGGCGGACTTCATCAGCCGGGAGGTCGAGGCGGCGGAAGAGGGGATGGACAGCGTGATCGGCCGGGCGACCGGGAAGTTCACCCGGGGGGGATCGGGTGAGACGCCCATGGGCAACGCGGTCTGCGACGCGATGCTCGAGGAGACGGGGGCGGACTTCTCGTTCACGAACCTGGGCGGAATCCGCGACGAGCTCGGTCCGGGGCCCATCACTCCCCGGGACATCTTCCAGGTGCTTCCCTTCGGGAACAGGATGGAGATCTTCCGGATGTCGGGCCGCCTTCTGCGCGAAGTGATCGAGACCCGGATCAGCGGAAGCCATCACGGTCTCTACATCGCCGGAGGGAAGGTGGTCTACAACAAGACCCGTCCCGACTTCGATCGGGTGACCTATCTCGAGGTCCAGGGGAGGATCTGGCATCCGGACTCCACGTATCGCGTGGTGACGAGCGACTTCCTCGCCAAAGGAAACGCCGACCTGACGATGCTCCCCGACGTGCCCGACTCGCTGAAGACCTACACGGGCAAGACCATGCGCCAGGCGTTGGAGGCCTGGGTCACCCGGCACACTCCGGTCTCGCCCGAGACCGACGGGCGCTGGCTCCGAGACGACTCCTCCGAGCCCGATCCGGCCTTCGCACGGGCCGCCCGGAGCTCCCCCGCGCCCTAGCCTGCATCTCTTACCCGGCCCCCTCTCGGGCCGGGGCACCTCCTCTCCTCGCGCGACAGGACGATTCGCGCCTCGCGACGAACCGGGTGAGAACCGCGGCGAGCCGCCGGCTTCAGGACCGCGCCCGGCGGATTTGCGTGTCTCTTGGTATCGGACCGTAAATTCTGGTATTCTATAGAGCTCCGGGAAAGGACCTCCGGGGCCGACCAGCCGTCCGTCCTGCACAAGAACAGGGTCGCGACCGCGTCCTTGGGCTGCAACCGTGATCCGTCGGGACCTATTGTTTCCGACCTCAGTGAGGATTCCCCATGCGCTTGAAGGTCAACGGTTTCCTGTTGCCGATCCTGGTAGCAGCAGCCGCCGCTCCCGCCGCCGGGCAGGTGGTGATCAACGAGATTCTCCCGAACCCCGGGTCCGAGTACGACGGGGCGGAGTTCATCGAGCTCTACAACAAGGGTGATTCCGTGGACGTGAGCGGCTGGGTCATCACCGGCACGGAGTACGACGGGACCTGCGGAGGCGAGGACCCCTGGCGGATTCCCGCCTTGACCCCGATTCTGGGCCCCGGAGAGTATCTCGTCATCGCGAAGGACGTGGAGGACACCGCGGCCGTCGACATCGACAGCGAGGACGGGTTCCGCCAGCGGTTCGGTGACGATCCCGACTTCGAGATGTACGATTCGGTCTTCGACCACGACAGCGACGACCCCAACGTCGACAACCTCGATTTCGTCGGGACGCAGAGCCCGTACGACGACCAGATCGGCCTGATCCCGGGGTCCGGCTACGGGGCGACCTGCACGGCGTACAACCAGTACGACGCGCTCTACCTCTACGACGGAATCGGCGGCAATCTCATCGACGCGATCGAGTGGAAGGACCCCGGGCCGTGCGCCACGGACGTCTGCGCCGTGGGCAACTCGAACACGGACGCGTATCCGGGGTATCCGGACGTGGGGCAGTCGCTCGGCCGCGACGCCTCCTCCTCCGACACGGACAGCTGCAACGTCGACCTCCACCTGGGGACTCCGACTCCCGGCGCCGCGAACGTCGCGAACACCGGGCCGGCGCTCGACGAGCTGGCCGTGGACAACCTCGATCCGCTCGTGGGAGAGACGGTCGGGGTCGTGATCACCGCGACGGACCCGGACTCCGTGGCGGCGGTCTGGCTCGTCTACGATCCCAGCAACGCCGCTCCCGACTCGATGCTCATGATCCACCAGGGATTCGATCAGTACAGCGCGTCGATTCCGGACCAGGCCGACAGCGTCGAGGTCGTGTACTTCGTCCGCGCCTACGACGGGGGGACCCCCGCCGGCGTCGGGGTCAGCAAGTACCCGGATTACTCCACGCGGCGGATCCGCTGGGGAGTCCAGACGATCTACAGCGTGCAGAACGGGCCGCCGACCGACACGGGGCGGCCGTACCTCGTGGGCCACGCGATGAACGTCGAGGGGATCGTGACGACCGAGACCGGCCCGTTCAATCCCCCGACCGGATCAATTCACACCTTCACGATCCAGGACCTCCCGGGCTTCTGGAGAGGCGTTCACGTCGTCGACTACTTCGGCGAGGTGGAGGTCGAGCGAGGTGACAGCGTGCGCGTCGCGGGCGTCGTCGGAGAGTACTACAACCTCACGCAGCTCCAGATCTTCGGCAATAATCACGTGACGGAGCTCGGCACCGGGAAGCCACTTCCCACTCCGCTCCCGATCAACGCGGGAAGCATCCAGACCGGAGCCCTCGGTCCGGAGAGATACGAGGGCGTCTACGTCCGCATGGAAGACGTCTACGTCAGCAACGACAACGACGGCTTCGGGCAGTGGTCGGTCACCGACGTCGACACCGGATCGGGAACGGGAACGGCGAAGATCGGCGATCTCGCATACTACAGCTACAACCCGACCATCGGGGACTCCCTGGTCGCGATCGAGGGCATCGTGACCTGGTCGTGGAACGGATCCACTCAGGGGTCGGACGAGCGCAAGCTCGAGCCGCGCGACAACCTCGACATCGTGGGTCCCCCGATCGTCTCCTCGGTCCGCTACTCCCCGACGCCGGCGGGAGTGGGCGACAACATCGTGATCTCCGCGGACATCATCGACAACGGGACGCTCACGCGCTACAAGCTCTTCTGGTCGGTCAACGGGGGAGCCGTGGACTCCGTGGCGATGACCAACGTCGGCGGCGATTCCTATGAGCACGCCCTCGGCAATTCGTTCGGCCCCGGAGACGTGATCGACTACCACATCGAAGCCACGGACGACGAAGGATACGAGGGACGGGCTCCGGCCGTCGGGGACTACGATCTCGGCGTCGGCTTCCTGACGATCAGCGAGATTCAGTCCAACATGATCGCCGGCACCGACAGCTCGACCTACGCCCGGGACCGGACCCCCACGAACGTGGCGGGGATCGTGACCATGGCGCCGGGAACGATCGCGACCAACATCTTCGCCATCCAGAACAGCTGGACGCTCTCGCCGGCCTACCACGGCATCTGGGTCTACTCGGGCGGAGACCTCACCGGCCTGATCGATGTCGGTGACTCGGTCGCCGTCAGCGGGGACGTCGTGGAGTACTACAACTCCACGCAGATCGACATGCACTTCACGGAGGCGTACACGAACTACGGCGGCTTGGGGACGCACCCGGCCTGGTACCTCCAGAGCACGGACCTGCCCACGTCGGGACCGGGGGTCCCGTCGACCAGCGAACCGTGGGAAGGGGTGCTCGTCGCGATGACCGGCGCGGTGGTCACGAACGCGTACGCCACGTACGGCCAGTACTACATCGACAACACCGAACCGCGGAACGCGCAGGAGACGCTCGTCGACGACGAGGGGCGCATCGGAGGACTGCTGACCTACGATCCGGCGAACGGCGACTCGATCTCCGTCCGCGGCGTCGTGCAGTACGCGTACTCCGAATTCAAGATCCAGCCGCGGAGCGATTCCGACATCATGCCCTACGACGTCCCCACCGGAGTGGAGGTCGGCGAGAGCGCGAGGCTCGAGTTCGCGCTGCGCCAGGGCGCTCCGAACCCCTTCGGGGGGAGCACGCGGATCGGCTTCAGCGTCTCGCGTTCCGGTGAGGCGAAGCTCCGGGTGTTCGACGTCCAGGGCCGTCTCGTGCGGACGCTCGTGAACGGCCCCGTCGACGCGGGGGCGCATGTCGTGGACTGGAACGGACGGAACGATCAGGGCCGGAGGGTGAGCTCCGGCGTCTACTTCTACCGTCTCGAGGCGGAGGAGAACGAGGCGACGAAGAAGCTCATCTTCCTGCGCTAGGTCGCAGGAATCGAGGGGCCTCCGGCGAAAGGGTCGCCGCGGTGCCCTTCCCGAGAGCCCGGACCGTCGGACGGTCCGGTGAAGTCTCTCCGGTTCCGAGGATCCGGGGACCGGAGGGAGCGCGGGGCGGAGAGTCCGTCCCGACCCGCCGCCGCAGGGCGGCGATCACTCACCCTCTCCGGAGGCATGAACAGCAATGAAGAAAGTGACCATCACCCTCGCCTGCCTGGCCCTGTTCGCTCTCCCCGCGGCCGCCGACACGGTGGCCAGCTGCGACTGGGAGGACGGGACCAGCACGATCCTGGGTTTCTACGGCAACGTGGCGAACCCGACGAACGTCGGGGCCCCCGAGCCCACCATCGACCTCCGGTCGCTGCGCGTCACGGAGTCCCCGAACGGAGGCACCCCGCAGGTGTTCCTCGCCTTCATCCAGAACCTGTCCCACGGGGACACGATCGACGCGAGCTTCTGGGGCCACGACACGACCCCGGCCGCCTCGCCGTCGATGCGCATCTGGGGCCACTGGGCCACGAGCGGTGACATCGACAGCTACAACGGTTCCGCGGGCGGGAACAACACGTACACCGACGGCACCGGCTGGAGCCAGGTCTCCCACTCCTGGGCGTACGACACCACGGCGACCGACGGGGACGCCCTCGTCGTCGAGTGCCGTCTCTACAGTCCGGCCGCGCCGGCCGAGCCCGATTTCTACATCGACGATCTCGACGTGTCGGTGATCTCGAACACCGCCTCCGTCACCACCCCCTGCGAGGGTCCGGTGGCGATCGAGAGCGAGACCTGGGGCGGCATGAAGGCCCAGTACCGGTAGCCTTCGCCGTCTCCAGAGTCGACCCGAACGGGCGTCCCGACCGGGGCGCCCGTTCTTCTTCCCCCGTCGCCGCCGGCGTCCGCGCGGTCCGCGCCCGAGCCGCCGCCGGCCTCTCCGCCCCGACATCTCGACGTGCCGCCGGCCGCGCCTCCCGCGATTCCCCCCTTGCCGGCGTCCGCGCCCCGGGTATCTTGGCCGGCTTCTTCCCCCCCCGCGTCTCCCACCTCTCCCTCTCCCCGCCGCGACCCTCACCCTCCCTCCCCGACGAGAGCCACTGTCTCCCTGGGAGGAAACCCCCATGCGGTTCCCACGACGGGTCCCCGCGGCCGGCGCTGCACTGCTGGTCGCGGCGGCCGCCTTCGCCGATCGGGCCGGCGCCCAGCTCGTGCTCAACGAGCTGCTTCCGGCCCCCGGTACCGACTGGACGGGCAACGGCATCTATTCGTCCTCGGAGGACGAGTGGGTCGAGATCTTCAACGCCGGCTCCGCGCCCGCGGATCTGACCGATCACTTCGTGACGGACGGAGCCGGACCGAGCACCCCCCGAATCGGTCTCTCGGGCAGCCTCGCCCCCGGTGAGCACCTTTTCCTGACGGGAGAGCTGGCCGTCGACTGGGAGGCGGCGAACGGCTTCCCCGCCGTCGGGCTCTCCCTCAACAACTCGGGGGACACGGTCTCCCTCTTCCGTGCCTCCGGGGGCGACACCACACTCCTGGACGAGCTCACGTACACCTCGGGTGACGTCAACACCGACGTCTCCCTCGGGCGGCTTCCGGACGGCGATCCGGCATGGACTCCGTTCGACGCGCTGGCTCCGGGGGGGACGGGTCCCCAGCCCACTCCCGGGGGACAGAACGGGGGCCCCGCGACCCCGAAGATCCTCTCGGTCGAGATCGAGCCGACGTTTCCCACGAGCGCCGACCCGATCGGGGTCCGCGCGACCGCGGGCGACGCCGACGGCGTCGCCGAGTGCGTCCTCCGGCTCACGGTCGACGGGGGCGGCGTGCAGTCGCAACCCATGAGCCTGGTGGAGGGCACGGTCCACCTCGGGACGTGGGAGATCGTGATTCCCGCCCAGCCGGAGGGAACCGTCCTGGGCGTCGTCGTCCGGGTGTCGGACGGGGCGCTTCTCGAGGAGACGAACGAGGTCGAGATCGTCGTCGGGGGGAGCGATTCCCCCATCGCGCTGAACGAGATTCTCGCGGACCCCCCCGCGGGCCTCGAGGGCGACGCGAACGGCGACGGCGTTCGGAGCACGTCGGACGACGAGTTCATCGAGGTGATCAACCGGTCGGGAGAGCCCCAGGACATCACCGGGTGGTCCCTGCACGACGCGACGGGTCTTCGCCACGAGTTCGGCGAGGGTGGGGTCCTCGGCCCGGGTGAGATCTTCGTGGTCTTCGGCGGGGGTACTCCGACCGGGATTCCCTCCGGGGCGACCGTGGCCTCCACCGGCGGACTCTCCCTCAACAACACCGGGGACGAGGTCCGTCTGGTGAACGTCCAAGGGGTGACGGCCGACGCCCACGCCTACGGCTCGGAGGCCGGCGCCGATGAGTCGCTGATCCGCCTGCCCGACGGTCACGGGGAGTGGACCCGTCCCTCCGACGCCGGCTTCGGGTGGAGCTTCTCTCCGGGCGCCCCGAACGGCTCTCCGTCCGCCCTCCCCCGGGAGAGCTGGGCTCGCGTCAAGGCGCTCTACCGACCCTAGCCCGGACTATTCACGAAGGATCTGCTGCGATCGCGGATCCACGCCACCGGACGGGCGTCCTCGGGGTCCGTACTCTGCGACGTATCGTCGAGATACGCCTCGGGTCCAAACCCCTGCGGGTGCCCGTCCGGTGGGCGTCTCCGCAATCTCGCGACGATCTTCATGAATAGTCCGGGCTTGCCTGCACGTCTCACGAGTCTCTGCTGCGGCAGCGGCGAGGCCGCCTGGCTTCGTCGCTGGCGCGCTTCCGCCCTGCGACGGGGCCACGGCCCCGCCACGGGCGAAAGCACCCCATCTCCTCGCCAGCCACGACGATCCGCAGCCTCGCGACGAGCCTGGTGAGAAAAGCAGGCTGGCCTCACGCCGGGCCTGTCGCGGCCGCTCTCCCCGGCGGCCGCCCCTTTCCGTGGTCGCCCGAAAGGGTGGCTGCTATCTTGGACGACCGTGCCGCCGAAGAGACCCACGGCAAGGAGGAGCGCTTTGGAAGCCGTCGTTCGCGCGATCGAGACCCGTCGGGAACGCTCCCGGCAGATCCTGGAGGAGTTCCTCCGCATCCCGAGCATCAGCACCGATCCCGATCACCGCGGCGACGTGGTCCGGGCGGCCGAGTTCATGGCCGAGACCCTTCGCGAGGCCGGCCTGCCGACGGTCGAGATCCACGACACGCCGAGGCATCCGGTCGTCTACGCGGAGTGGAGGGGCCGGCCCGATGCGCCCACGATTCTCGTCTACGGTCACTACGACGTGCAGCCGATCGGCGATCCCTCGGAGTGGACCTCGCCTCCCTTCGAGCCCCGGATCGAGGAGGGGAAGATCTGGGCGCGCGGCGCCACGGACGACAAGGGACAGCTCCTCACCCACGTGCTCGCGGTGGAGGCGCACCTCGCCGCGAGCCGGAGCCTCCCGGTCAACGTGAAGTTTCTGATCGAGGGGGAAGAGGAGATCGGAAGCGAGAACCTCGAGGCCTTCGTGCGGGCGCACCGGGAGAAGCTCGCCTGCGACGCCCTCGTCATCTCCGACACGGCGATGTACGCGCCGGGGGTCCCGTCGCTCTGCACCGGTCTCCGCGGCATCGCCTACTTCGAGCTCACCCTCCGGGGCCCGACCACCGACCTGCACTCCGGGGCTTTCGGGGGGGCCGTGGACAATCCGGCGATGGCGATCGCCCACCTCCTCTCCTCGCTCAAGGACCGGGCGACGGGGCGCGTTCTCATCGAGGGGTTCTACGATGACGTGGTGGAGCCCCCCGAGGAGGAGAAGTCCTCCTGGGCGAACTTGCCCGCCCCGGAAGAGCGCTACCTGCAGATGACCGGGGCCCCCGTTCTCTACGGCGAGAGGGGGCGCGGGCTCCTGGAGCGGATCTGGTCGCGGCCCTCGCTCGACGTCAACGGCGTGTGGGGTGGGTTCACCGGGGAGGGGAGCATGACCGTGCTCCCCGCCCGGGCGAGCGCGAAGATCAGCATGCGTCTCGTGCCGAACCAGACTCCCGCCGACATCGCGGCGAAGACGAGAGCCCACCTCGATCGCCACCTTCCCGAGACCATGGTCCTCGAGAGGTTCCTCGAGCTCCACGAGGGCCGCCCCTGGACGTCTTCCCTCGATCATCCCGCGGTGCAGGCCGCGTTTCGGGCGATCGAGAGGGGGTTCGGAAGGACTCCCGTGCCGACCCGGGAGGGCGGATCGATTCCGATCGTCTCGATGCTCACGGAGGCCCTGGGAATCCCCGCGGTGATGATGGGGCTCGGACAGCACGACGAGGGAGCCCACGGTCCGAATGAGCACTTCGACCTGGGGAGCTTCCACGCCGGCATCCTCAGCTCGGCCCACTATCTCCACGAGATGCAGGGCGCGCTGACGGGGAGGGGAAGCGGCTGAGAGGTCCCGCCTCTTCGCGGCTTCGTGCAGTCTCAGAGGGGCCGTACGGTCCCCTTCCGCGCCGGGAAAGTGCGTAGGAACTCATTGAACGGCAGGAAGTTCCGCGGGTCGGCGCAGGTGTCGCATGAAGCGTGGCACCTGTAACTGAATGGTCAATAAATGCTTACAGATTGTTCATCAGAATTCGATCGAAGATGGACTCCCAACCTCCAGGCGGACACCGGAGAGAGCGCGCAACCCGCTTGACCCGCGATTCCCCGCTTGCTATGTTTTCGTCATCAGCGTGCGTCCTTGTCGGATCTTCGATTCGGCGCGGCGTTCTTCCGGTTCCTTGACTCGCGTCCCACTGGAGAGGGGTAGGCATGACGAAAGCCGATCTGGTGGAGGAGATCGCGAACTCCACCGGCCTCACGAAAAAGGACACGGCCCTGGCCGTCGACCATCTGATCAAAGCGGTGAAGGAAGCCCTCCGAGAGGGCCGACACATCGAGATTCGTGGATTCGGCACGTTCAAGGTCAAGCAGCGCAAGGCCCGGACCGCCCGAAATCCACGGACGGGTGACCCGGTTCAGCTCCCCCCCCGAAAGGTTGCCATCTTCAAGGTCTCGAAGGAATTGAAGGATCGAATCACGGAGGACGGGGGCGGCCTTTGAGGTTGACCCCGGATCGATGACTCCTGCAAGACACCCTGGCAATGACAACTCGAGGAAGATCCGGGAGACGCAACCCTGAGGAGGTCGCGCCCACCCGGGCGGGAGAGCAAATGGTTTCCGACATCATGGACATCACCGAGGCTGCGGTCTACCTGAACATCAAGAAGGGCACTCTCTACCGATTGGCCAAGAGCGGGCAGGTGCCCGGGATCAAGATCGGCGGCCAATGGCGGTTCAAGCGCGAGAGGCTCGACGAGCTGTTTCGGCGGGGCAAGGACTCGCCGATCCGCAGGTGACCGGATCCTCGGCAGTACTGGAGTTGCGTGTCCTCTCTCTCGGAGATCCGTGCCCCGAGCGGTCTCAGAGCTCCCCACCCCACGAAACCCATTGACGCTGCGGTCCTCCGCTGATAGCTTGCCGTCGGTTCGTGCAAGACGAGCCGCCTCATGAACCGAAGTTAGGACGAAACGAGTCAAGCCACCCGTGTGTGGAGGATGACGAAGATGAATAAGGCTGAGCTCATCGAGGCCGTGGTTCGCCAGACCAGGCTTACGAAGAAGGACGCGACGAACGCCGTCAACGCCACGATCAACACGATCAAGAAGGGCGCGAAGAAGAAGAACGGCGTCTCGATCGTCGGTTTCGGAAGCTTCAACACGGTCAAGCGGAAGGCGCGCAAGGGGCGCAACCCGCAGACCGGCGAGACGATCATGATCAAGGCCTCGAAGACCGTCCGCTTCCGTCCCGGCAAGGCCTTCAAGACGATGCTGTAGGGGGGGATTCCGACCCCGTTCAGACCCATGAGCATGAGAAGGGCAGGCCGCCGGAGTCGAGCGGCCTGCCCTTTGTCTGGCCTGCAAGCTCACCAGCCTCTGCTGCTGCGGCGGCCTGGCGCGCATGCTTCGTCGTTGAGGTGCCTCCGCCCTGCGACGGGGCCATGGCCCCGCCTCGGGCGAAACCACCCCACCTCCTCGCCAGACACGACGATCCGCAGCCTCGCGACGCGTCTGATGAGAAACGCAGGCCAGGAGATCCAAGTGGAACCTCGGAGCCCCTTGCGCGTTCCTCGGGCGTGCTCCATTCTTCACCCGAGATCCGTCCCGGAGATCCCCCGATGGATGCAGAGAACCCCTCGACGGTCCGGAGCCGTGGCGTCGGGATGCTGCTTCTGGCGCTGCTCTCCGGGCTCTGCCCGGCCGACTCCGGGGCGGGAGCGGATCGCTCTCTCGATCGACTGATCGACGCCGTCGCGCGGCTCCGGGGAGTCGGCTACCCGGAGGTGGGGAGCTACCGCGTCGAGCTCACGCTTCCCGACGAACCGGACGAGGACACGATCTCTCTCCGGGAGATCTGGCGCTCTCCCGGAGACCTCGCCCTGCGAGCCGCCCGCCCGGAGACTCCGCCGGCGATGGTGCGCAGTCTCGCCCTCTACCTCGAGCCGCTCTATGTGGCCCGCTCGTCGTTCCTCGCGGTGGACCTGGACACGTTTCGGGCCCGGATCGAGAGATCGGGACACGTCTCGACGTCCGAGGCGACGCCGGGGGAAGGGGAGCGCATCGCGATCCGCCTGCCGGAGGGAGCGGACTCCGCCCGCTCCGACCTCGAGAGCGACCTCTCGGGAATCGACGCTGAGCTCGATCGGAAGGGGCGGCTCCGCACGCTGACGCTTCACCTCCGAGAGGGGGCTCCCGACGGAGGTCCCGCGAGGATGCATCTCGCGTGCGACTACGCCGGAGCTCCGCTCGCCCCCCAGCCCGGGTACGCGACCTGGGAGCTTCCGAGCGGGGACACCGTGGAGATCCGGACGGAGTTTCGGGAAGAGGGGGAGGTCCGGGTGCCCGCCTCCCGCCACGTGCTGTTTCCGAGCCGGTACGATCCGGGCGAGATGGAGGAGATCCACGTCCGCTACGGTCGCTACGAGCTCGACGTCGTCTTCCCGGAGGATGCGTTCCGGGGGCCCGGGACGTTTCGCTTCGACGCGTTCGGCCTTGTGCCCGATTCGCAGTAGTCGGGGTCGTCCGGCCCGGTGGGTCGCTCGGGGCCTCTTCACCTCGATGGGTCACCGCCGGGACACCCGAGGGAGCGTCAGGTCCGAAGTGGATCGATTCGGGGAGAATCAGAACAGCGCGAGCCCGATCGTGAGGATCCCGGCGGCGAGAGCCGCGATCGAGAACAAGCGCTCTCCCTGAGGCGCTCCGCCCTCCGGCGTCTCGTCGAGCAGCACGTTCCGTCCGAAGAGGAGAGTGGCCGCCCAGATCAGAGAGACGATTCCGAGGTCTCCCCGGGTCAGGGAGAGGAACAGGGGGGAGGACGGCCAGGGCCGGCCGGTGACGAGCGTCGCGTGGATGCCGCCGATCAAGAACAGGCCGACGACCGCGAGCAGGAGACCGAACCCGCCCAGCATTCCCGCCGGTCCCGCGCTCATCCGGCCCCGGAGATTCTGCGCCGCGGCCGCGGCGGCCCCGACGAAGAGAAGGGTGGCGAGCACCGCCGAGAGATGAGAGGTTCCGCCCAACAGGCGGTAACTCGAGCCCTCGAAGCGGAGCTCGTAGACGTTGCCCTCCGAGGCTCGAGGCGGGAGCGTCACGACGAGGCCCGCCGCATCCCGCGCCTCGATGTAGTAGCGAAGCACCTCACCCCGGTCGAGACCCGGAAGGGTAAGGGCCCCGGATCCGTCTTCCGCGAGGGGAAGGGGATGACGTCGCTCGCCCTCGGGCTCGAGGACGGTCACCGCCGCCTCGAGCTTCGGCCCGTCCAGCGAGCTCTGGACTCGGGCGCTGAGCTCCACCTCCTCGCCCGCGGCGGATCGGCGGGGGGGAAGGTGCTCGATGCGAAGGGAGAGCTTGCGATGCTCCTCGGCCGTGTCGCGCTTTCCCCCGCATCCCCCGAGCATCGGGACCGCAAGCGCGACGAGAATCGAGAGAACGAGAGGAGAGATGGCCATCGGACATGCCCCCGGATCGCGCCGCGGATTCTAGGGACGGAGTTCGCGGGATGTCAAGGAGACGGACGAGGCACCGCCCCGGAGAGGGTCCTGGGGCGCGCTGTGGACAGATCCGGGGGGAATGGACCGAGAGCCCGGCCGGTTTCCCCTCCAGACGCCACTTGACGGGGCCGTATCGAATCATGGTGAGATACCCGGATCCGATCCCCCTCGCGGGAAACCCGGGCACCGGGTGGGGAGCTCCTTCATGCGGATCATGATCATCGGAGCGGGCGAGGTCGGTACCTACATCGCGGAGCGTCTCCTCCGCGAGGGGCACGACCTCGTGGTGATCGACAAGGAGGCCGCCATGATCGGCCGGATCAACGAGCTGGACGTGTTCGGGGTCGTGGGAGACGGGACCGATCCGGTGGTCCTGCGGGAGAACGGGATCGATCACACGGATCTCCTCCTCGCGGTGTCGCAGCACGACTCGGTGAATCTCTCCGCGTGCGGCCTGGCGGGCCGGCTCGGCGTGACCCGCGCGGTCGCCCGCCTGAGCGGAGCGATCGGCTCCGAGGAGGACGTGCGGCTCGTGATGGAGACCTTCGGGATCGATTACGTCATCAATCCGGACGAGGAGGCGGCCCGCGAGATCGTCGGTCTTATGGAGGGCCGACAGGTCACCGAGTCGGTCGAGTTCGACGAGGGGCGGGTGAGGTTGATCGGAGTCCGCGTCGACGAGGAGTCGGTTCTCGCCCACAAGAGCCTCGCCGAGCTCAAGAAGCTCTACGAGGGGGCCAACGTCCTCGTGGTCGCGATCGTGCGGGAGGGGGACACGATCGTCCCCCGGGGGAATCATCGGGTCCTCCCCGACGATCGGCTCTACATGATCGGCTCGAGGGAAGACCTTGCGCAATTCGTCACGACGACGGAGCGGAACGAGGGAACCTCCGGAAACCGGCGCGTTCTCGTCGTGGGTGGAGGTGGGGTCGGGGAAAGGCTCTGTGCCCGGCTCGAGGCGAACGGTTTCGAGGTTCGGCTCCTGGAGGCGACCCGGGACCGCTCCGAGGAGCTCGCGGCCCGGCTGGTGAAGACGACCGTTCTCCACGGCGACGGAACGAATCTGTCGGCCCTGCGCGAGAGCGGTGTGTCCGACTGCGAGGGGTTCGCGGCGGTCTCCGGCGACGAGGAGAGGAACGTGATGTCGGCGCTCCTGGCGCGCCACCTGGGCGCCCGCAAGGTGGTCGCTCTGGTGAAGCGGACCGACTACATCCCGGTCCTCAAGGAGATCGGCCTCGACGCGGCGGTGAACCCCCGCCTGACCGCGGCGGGCGCCATCCTCCGGTTCGTCCGCCGCGGGCATATCCTGCAGGTGACCACGTTCAAGGACATCGACGCGGAGGCTCTCGAGCTCGCGACGAGCGAGAAGGCCCGCATCGTCGGGAAGCCGCTCAAGGAGGTCCGCTTCCCGCGGGACGCGATCATCGGAGGCTACTCCCGAGGAGATCGATTCGACATTCCCGACGGCGACACCGTCCTGGAGCCCCACGACCACGTGATCGTCTTCGCCCTTCCTTCTGCAATCCCGAAGGTCGAAAAGATGTTCTCCTGACCCGGAGGATTCATGAAGATCGTCGCGAGATCGTGGAGACGCCCACCGGACGGGCACCCGCAGGGGGTTGGACCCGAGGCGTATCTTGAGGATACGTCGCAGGGTACGTGTCCCGAGGACGCCCGTCCGGTGGAGCGTATCCGCGATCGCAGTAGATACTTCATGAATCCTCCGGGCTAAGGCCATGAATCTCCGCTGCGTCCTCCACGCGGTCGGCGCGCTCATCGCCTTCATCGGGCTGGCCCAGCTCGTTCCGCTCGGCGTCGCTCTCCACTACGGCGACGGAGACGCCTCCGCCCTGGGGATCTCCTCCGGAATCACCCTGGTCGCGGGGCTCGGACTCTTTTTGCTCACCCGCGGAAACCTCGATCTCGGGATTCGGGACGGCTTCGGCGTCGTCGTCTTCGGGTGGACCGCGATGGCCCTCTTCGGCTGTCTCCCTCTGCTGATCTCGGGGACGACGTCCGGCGTCACCGACGCGTTCTTCGAGACGATGTCGGGGTTCACGACCACGGGCGCGAGCATCCTGACCGACATCGAGAGCGTCCCACGGGGTATCCTCTTTTGGCGGAGCTTCACCCAGTGGATCGGGGGGATGGGGATCATCGTCCTCTCCCTGGCCATTCTCCCGATGCTGGGAGTCGGAGGCATGCAGCTCTACCGGGCCGAGGCTCCCGGCCCTTCGCCGGACAAGCTGACCCCGCGCATCCGCCAGACGGCCGCCTACCTGTGGGGGGTCTACATGGTCATCTCCGCGGCGGAGGCCGTCGCCCTGTCCCTCGCCGGGATGTCCGTCTACGACGCGATCTGTCACACGTTCACGACCATGGCGACCGGGGGATTCTCCACCCGCAACGCGTCCATCGCGGCCTATGCCGATCCGCGGATCGACTGGATCATCCTCTTCTTCATGCTGCTGGCGGGCACGAACTTCGCCCTCCACTACCGGGG
>JALGZR010000016.1 GCA_025774805.1 bacterium | reverse complement strand
CGCTCCGGATGACGCGGAGGTCATGGTCGCCTCCAAGGTCACGGACCTCGGCGGCGGGACCTGGCACTACGAGTACGCGTTCTACAACCGTCGCTCGCACCGGGCCGTGGACGGCTTCACCGTCCCGGTGGGCGCCGCCGTCATCACGAACGTAGGATTCCGGGACATCGACCAGGACGGCGGTAACGACTGGACGGCCACGGTGGCCGGCTCGAACGTGAGCTGGAGCACGACCACGAACCCGATCGAGTACCAGCACCTCTACAACTTCCGCTTCGACGCGAACGTCGGTCCGACGACCGGTCAGGCGATCGGCGATATCTATCGCGCGGGAATCGGCACGTCGTTCAACATCTCCACGCAGGTGCCCAACGGCGCCACGTCGATCGATGCCGGCCCATCCTCGGCGGAGGAGCTCCGCCTGACCGGCGACCCGAACCCGTTCTCCGAGAGCACCCGACTCTCGTTCGCCCTGACGCGCCAGCAGAGCGCGAAGCTCGAGGTGCTCGATGTGACCGGGCGGACGGTGAGGGTCCTCATCGACGGACCGGCGCCCGCCGGACCGAACTCCGTCCGGTGGAACGGCCGGGACGCCGCGGGAAGCGCGGTCGCGAGCGGTGTCTACTTCTTCCGGCTCACCACGGAAGAGGGATCCAGGACGATCAAGAGCACCTACCTCCGGTAAGGGCTCCGGTATCGGTTTCGCGCCGGAGGGCGGGAGTCTCGCCTCCCGCCCTCCTTTTTCGTTGCCCCGCGCCCGGACCCGGGATTCCATTCTCGTCTCGATCACCCGGCCTCCGTCCCGAGGAGGCACGGTATGTCCACTCCGGTCCGCACGGTTTCTCTCGACCGGCAGGAGCGCTTCCGGGACGAAAGGGAGGAAGAGCGATGAACCGGCGCGCGCGGCAGTCACGGGCACTCGGTGCCGCCACTCTGTTCTTGGGTGCGCTCTGGGGTCCACCCGCTCTGATATGGACCGGGTGCGGCGGCGAGAGCGCCCCGCCCGATCCGGTCATCCGTCCCGTTCGGACCCAGACGGTCTTCGCCACGGGCACGGCCCGCACCCGCAGCTTCCCCGGGATCGCGGCCGCCGGAATCGAGTCCTCGCTCAGCTTCAAGGTCGCGGGAACGGTCGATCGATTGCCGGTGGGAGTCGGCGACCGGGTCCGTTCGGGCCAACTCATCGCTCGAATCGATCCGACCGATTTCGATCTCCAGGTGGAGAATGCACGAGCCGAGGTGGCCCGCAGGGAGGCCGAGTCGCGGAAGGCCGACGCGAACTACGAGCGTTTCCGGCAGCTCTGGGAGACGGGAAACGCCACGCCGAGCGACCTCGATGCCGCGCGAGCGACCTCCGAGGCCGCGGCGGCCGGACTCGAGTCCGCCGAGAAGAACCTCGCTCTGGCCGAGTCCCGTCTCGGATACACGCGCTTGCTCGCGCCCGCGGACGGTGCGATCGCAGGGGTCGAGGTGGAGGTGAATGAGAACGTCGGGGCCGGTCAGACCGTAGCGGTTCTCGCCTCGGGCGACCGCCCCGAGGTCGACGTCGCCGTTCCCGGGGTCCTGATCGAGGGGATCCGGGAGAGGGACGGCGTCGCCGTGACCTTTGACGCCCTTCCGGGCCGCACGTTCTCGGGAACGGTCACGGAGGTCGGAGTCGCCGCAACTCGGGGTGGGGCCACGTTTCCGGTCTGCGTGCGTCTCGACGAGCAGACCGAGGCCGTGCGGCCCGGCATGGCGGCCGAGGTCGCGTTCCGATTCGGCAGCGCCGGCGAGCCGGAACGGATCTACGTCCCCGCGTCGGCCGTTCTCCAGGATCGTGTCGGCCGCTACTCCTTCGTCGTCGAGGAGACCGAACCGGGACTCGGCACCGTCCACCGACGACCGGTCGAGATCGGCGAGCTGCAACCGCAAGGCCTCGAGATCGTCGACGGCCTCTTCGATGGAGAGCGCATCGTCACGGCGGGAGTCTCGCGCATCCGGGACGGTCAGACAGTGAGGCTTCCGGAGAGCTCGGGAACCGGCCCATGACCGTCACCGAGCTCGCCGTTCGCAGGAACCGCGTCACGCTGGTCGCGTTGCTCGTCATTCTGGCCGGCGGGATCTCCTCCTTCTTCGGCATGTCCCGCTCCGAGGACCCGGGGTTCATCATCCGCGTCGCGACCGTGGTCACGTACTTTCCGGGGGCGAGTCCGGAGCGGGTCGAGATGCTGATCACCGACAAGATCGAGAAGGTGGTCCAGGAGATCCCCGAGCTCGACTTCATCAGCAGCGACTCCAAGACCGGACTCTCGGTCGTCTACGTGAACATCAAGGAGGAGCACACCCGGATGCGTCCCATCTGGGACAACCTTCGACGCAAGATCGACGGCGCCAGGGACGATCTTCCTCCCGACGCGATCGGTCCTTTCGTGAACGACGAGTTCGAGGAGGTCTTCGGAACGGTTCTCACGATTGTCGGCGAGGGATACACGTACGCCGAGCTCAAGCGAATCGCCGACGACGTGCGCGACGAGCTCCTGCGGATTCCGGAGATCTCCAAGGTCGCGATCCACGGAGCCCAGGAGGAGCGGGTCTTCATCGAGTACAGCAACGCGCGCCTGGCCGAGCTGAACCTCTCCGCCGTCCAGCTCCAGCGGATCCTGGAGAGCCGAAACATCATCATTCCCGGCGGCTCGCTGGAGGTCGGCCCCGAGCGGATCGCCCTCGAGCCCTCCGGGAACTTCGAGTCGGTGGACGATCTCCGTCAGGCCATCATCCAGATTCCGGGCTCCCGGGAGCTCGTCTACCTCAGGGACCTCGTCGGCGTGGAGCGGGGTTACGTCGATCCTCCCGAGGTGCGCGTGCGGGCCTCGGGCGAGCCCGGTTTGGCGCTCGCGATCTCGCTCAAGGAGGGGAAGAACATCACGCTCCTGGGGGAGAAGGTCCTCGATCTGAAGCGTCGGCTCGAGGCCGTCTACCCGATCGGCGTCGAGTTCGATCTCGCCGCCTTCCAGCCGAAGATCGTCAATCGCAAGGTCGACAACTTCGTGAAGAGCCTTCTGCAGG
Source organism: bacterium (assembly GCA_025774805.1). Classification (GTDB taxonomy): domain Bacteria; phylum ARS69; class ARS69; order ARS69; family ARS69; genus JALGZR01. The sequence goes on along the minus strand of JALGZR010000016.1, from coordinate 56,465 downwards.
CGGTGGCGATCGTTCTCGTCGTGATGATCCTCTCCCTCGGGATCCGGACCGGTCTCGTCGTCGCCGCCCTGATTCCCGGGGCGATCGTGTTCGCCCTTCTGATCATGGGCTTCGTCGGGATCGGGCTCGACCAGATGTCCCTGGCGTCCCTGATCATCTCGCTCGGTCTGCTCGTGGACAACGCGATCGTGATGGCGGAGTCCATCCTGGTCCAGATCCGGGGCGGAAAGTCCGCCATCGCCGCGGCGGTGGAGTCCGCCGCCGAGCTGAGGGTCCCGCTCCTCACGTCGTCGCTCACCACCGCTGCGGCCTTCCTGCCGATCTTCCTCGCCGAGTCGAGCACCGGCGAGTACACCGCCCCGCTCTTCAAGGTGGTCACGATCACGCTTCTCTGCTCCTGGACTCTTGCGATCACGATGACCCCTCTCCTCTGCGTGACGTTCCTGAAGCCGCGTCCGGATCCCGGGCGCGATCCCTTTGCCTCCGGGTTTTACCGCGCCTACCGCAGGGGCCTCGTGGCCAGCCTGCGCCATCCGGTCGTCTCTCTTCTCGTGATCGCCGGTGTCTTCGGGGTCACGCTGTACTTCTTCCGATACGTGCCGAAAATCTTCTTCCCGCCCGACGACGCCCCGTTCTTCTCGGCGGAGTTCCGTATGCCGGTGGGAAGCAACCTCGGGCGTACCGACGAGGTCGTCCGGCGTTTCGAGGAATACCTGTCGACACACTATGGCCCGGGAACCGATCCCGAGCGCAACTGCACGAACTGGACGAGCTTCGTGGGGGAGGGGGCTCCGCGGTACATCCTGGTTTATAGCCCGGAGCCGCGTACTCCGGAGTACGCGTACACGATCGTGAACGCGACCGACCGCGCGTTCATCAAGGAGATCATCCCCGACCTCGAGCGGTTCTGTACCGAGAGCTTCCCTGACCTGAGGGTGAAGATCCTTCCCAAGCAACTCGGGCCGCCGGTCGAGTCTCCGATTCAGGTCCGGGTCTCGGGAAAGGAACCCGACGTCCTCTTCCCTCTGGTGGAGAGGGTGCGCGACATCGTCCGGGAGCATCCCGGGACGAAAAACGTGACGGACGATTGGGGACCCCAGGTGAAGAAGCTCGTCGTCGACGTGAGCGAGCCGAGGGCGCTGCGGGCGGGGGTCACGCATCAAGACGTGGCGGTGTCGCTCCAGACCCACCTGTCCGGTTGGGAGTCGACCCGGTATCGCGAGGACGACAAGGTCATCCCCGTGGTTCTCCGCTCGATCGCCGCGGACCGTCAGGATCTCGGCAAGCTGGAGGGCATGAGCATCTACAGCCAGGCGACGGGACGGAACGTTCCCCTCCTCCAGGTGGCGGACGTCCGCCTCGAGTGGGAGCCCTCCCTCGTGCGCCGGCGGGATCGCCTGAAGACCGTGACCGTCGAGGCCGACGTCGTGCGCGGAGGCAACGCGCTCGCCGTCACCGCCGACCTCATGCCCCTCCTCTCCGGGGAGAGCCGGGAATGGCCCTTCGGCTACTTCCACGAGTTCGGAGGGGAGCTCGAGTCCTCCGGGGACGCGAACGCGTCGATCGGAGCCAAGCTTCCGATCGCGTTCTACCTCATCGTCCTGTTGCTGATCACACAGTTCAACTCGCTGCGGAGATCCTTCATCATTCTCATGACGATTCCGCTCGGACTCATCGGAGTCGTGTACGGCCTCCTGATCGCGAACTCCGTCTTCGGCTTCATGACCCTTCTCGGAATCATTTCACTGGCGGGCATCGTCATCAACAACGCGATCGTTCTGATCGAGCGCATCGATCTCGAGATCCGGGAGCACGGACTCGGGCCCCGCCGGGCGATCGTGGAGGCGGCTCAGCGCCGTCTGCGTCCGATCCTGCTGACGACGGGCACGACGGTCGGCGGACTGCTACCTCTCTGGATCGGGGGAAGCCCGATGTTCAAGCCGATGGCGATCTCGATCATCTTCGGACTGCTGTTCGCGACGTGCTTGACGCTAGGATTCGTGCCGCTTCTGTACTCACTGCTGTTCCGGATCCGGTTCCGGGGGTACGAAGCCGAAGGGTCGGAGAGCTGATCCGGGAAGGCGACCGCCCGCTACGGAGTGATTCCTTCATCTGCGGCGACGGGCGCCCGCTGCCCGAGCTCGGCATCCAGCATATACAAGAACCCCGGGTGATCGCCGCCGAGGGCGAACTTGTCCAGAATGTCGTGGACGGTGGACTCCTCCTCCACCTGCTCGTTCACGAACCACTGCAGGAACGTCGCCGCCGCGTGATCTTTCTCCTTGATGGCAAGATCGACGAGGTCGTTGATGAGCCCGGTGACCTTGCTCTCGTGCTCCAGGGCGGCCTCGTAGACCGCGCGGGGAGAGTCCCACTCGGTCGGCGGCGCCTCCATCGCCCCCAGCAGCGCCCGACCGCCCCGCTCGTTGATGAAGTCGATGAACTTCATCGCATGCACCATCTCTTCATCGAACTGGATGCGCATCCAGGACGCCATTCCCCGCAGTCCTTTCGACTCGAGGAAGGTGGACATGGACAGGTAGAGAAAGGCGGAGTACGTCTCGGCATTGACCTGTCGATTGAAGGCCTGTTCGATCTCCGGCATCATCATGTTTCGTCCCTCGATTGACCTCTACGGATCGGAGCACACGTGACCGGCGGTGTGGCCGGACATCGTCGGAAAGCTCGCACGCTTCGGCGCGGACACGGCCGTGCGGAGCCGGGTAGGGCGGACTCGATTCTACCCCGACGGTCGATGAGTCTAGTGGGATGCCCGGCGATCCCGCAACGGCATTCATCCGCGTTCCTCACCAGGCTTCGTCGCTGCGGCGCTCCCGCCCTGCGACGGGGCTACGGCCCCGCCTTGGGTGGAAGCACCCCATCTCCTCGCCAGCCACGGCTATCCGCAGCCTCGCGACGAGCCTGGTGAGATGTGCGGGCTAGAGGAGTCCCAGGATCCTCTCGATCTCGTCTTCGACGTCCACCATGAGCTCGGCGAGCTCCACGTCTCCCATGCGGAGACGCTCGACGGCCGGATCCTCCAGGACGTTCATCTCCGGATCCGGCTGGTCGTGGTGTCCGATCTTGCGGGAGATCGCGTTGGCCGCCTGAACGCGGACGACCACGACATTCTCCATGGTGGCCGCGTCTTCGTGGTGGTGGAGCGCGGCCTCCGCAATGGGTCCCGGACTGGCCCAGTCCTTCAGAACCCGATAGCCGAGTGTGGTGTGCAGAACGTTCATCAGCTCGGCCAGTGTCGACGGCGTGGGCTCGATGAACCCCGGTTTCGACGCTAGGTGATCCAGGGCCGCGTAGACCAAGAGTTTTCCGACGTCGTGAAGAAGGCCGGCCAGGTAGGCCTCTTCCCGGGTGTCCCCCCCGACCTCCGCGAGCCGTCGGCAGATAAGGGCGCAGGAGACGGCGTGCGTCCATTGGATCCGGAGCAGCTCCTCCCTCTCCCTGCACTTCGTCTGGAAGTGGCCCCTGTACAGCAGAGTCGTCACGAGAGACCCGACTTGCTTGAGTCCGAGTCGCGAGATCGCCAGCGGAAGGTCGGTGATCGTGCTGAGACCGGCGAACAGCGCGGAGTTCGCCGTCTTCAGGAGAGTCGCGGCCACGGCGGGATCGGTCTGAATCAGCTCCCCGACCGATTTGAGGCTGACTTTCTCCTCGTCCTCGAGCAGAATCCTCAGTCGATCCCCCAGAGCGGGAAGCGGGGGCAGCACGACCTGGCCGGTCTCGAGGACGCGTGAAACCTCTTCGGTCAGCGATCCGGCAACAGATCCCGTCATCTCACTCATACCAGACCCCTCGTGGAAGTGATCTCTCGAAGCACATTGAGCGGGCGCGCATCGGGATCGCGAGGAACGTTGTCGGCGATCTCGGACAGGGTCGTCTCTCCCTTGACTGCCTTGAGGAAGCCGTCTTCCTGCAACGTGAGGAAGACCGGAAGCTTTCGGGTCAGCGCCCGGAGTTCGCGGGAGGGCGCCCGACGAAGGACCGCATCCCGGAAGTCGTCATCCGGAAGCAGGACTTCGTGGATTCCGAGGCGGCCCCGGTAGCCCGTGTTTCCGCAATTGGCGCAACCGACGCCTTCCATGACCGGCTGCCGACCCAGGTCCTCCGGTGCCATGCCGAGGAACCGGAGATCTCTCGGAGACGCCCGACCCTGGCGGCGGCAGTCCTCGCACAGCCGGAGAAGGAGGCGCTGCGCCACGATGCAGGAGAGCGTCGAGGAGACGAGGAACGGCTCCACGCCCATGTCGAGCAGCCGGAGCACGGCGCTGACGGAGTCCTCGGTGTGAAACGTGCAGAAAACTTTGTGTCCGGTGAGGGCGGCCTCCACTCCGAGCTCCGCCGTCACCTTGTCCCGGATCTCTCCGAGGACGATGATGTCCGGATCTTGGCGGAGCATCGCCCGGAGGGAATCCGCGAAGGTCGGGCCGGACTTCTCGTTCACGGAGCACTGCGTCACTCCCTCCAGGACGTACTCCACGGGATCTTCGCTCGTGATGACCTTGATCGAGTCGTCCAGGACGTAGTCGATGAACGAGTAGAGCGTCGTCGTCTTGCCGCTTCCGGTAGGCCCGGTGACGAGCACGAGACCCGATGATGCGCGGAGCACCACGTCCCGCAGCACCGTGAGCACGCTCGACTCGAAACCCAGTCCATCCAGCGGCACGAGCCCGCGACGACGATCCAGCAACCGCAGGACGATCGTCTCTCCGAACACGGACGCGTACGTGGAGAGACGGATGTCGATCTCCCGATCTTCCACCTTGACCAGGAGCCGGCCGTCCTGATGGAGGCGCCGCTCCGCGATGTCCGCGCCTCCGAGAACCTTGATGCGGGAGACGACCCGGGCGGCGTAGGATCCCGGAAGCTCGGTCAACGGGCGCATCGCGCCGTCCACGCGGACGCGGACACGCACCCTGCTCTGGAGCGGCTCGATGTGCAGATCGCTCGCGCCGACCTCGATCGCCCGGTAGAGGAGGTAGTCCACGAGACGGACGGCCTCCTCTCCCGAATCGTCCCCCGGTTCGATGTCTTCGATCGTGCGGTACTGCAGAGACGTCTTGGCATCTTTGCCGTCGCTGTCCTCGAGTCGGTCCAGGATCCGGAGCGCTTCCAGGATCTTGTCGGAGGGGGCGCCGAACGGCTTCACGGGACGTCCGAAGATGCGCTCGAGGTCCATGATGAGCCGGTCGTCCAGCGGGTCGGCCAGGATGACGGCCACCGCCCCCTCCATCTCCTGGAAGGGAAGCGCGCGCTGACGGACCAGGTAGCTCATCGACGCTTTCGCGAGAAGGCTGTCGTCGACGAGTGCGACCTCGGGCTCCACGAACTCGATGTCGTTCTTGACGCAGAGGGCCTGCAGGAACTGCTGCTCGGTCACCAGGTTCCCGCCGACGAGAATCTCACGGTCCGGCAGACCGGGATCGGCGGACTTGCGCTCCCGGTACCGGGCGAGACCCTCATCGCTGAGGGCGCCGTCCTGATAGAGGATCAGGGGAAGCGCGAGTCGTGAGCGGTGAAGGCGAATGAGACGCTCGTACTCGGAGCGGGCGAGCTGACCGAGCTCCACGAGCACCAGTCCCAGAGGCTTCGGCTCGCTGAGCCGGGCGGCGATGCGGCGCGCACGATCGATCTGTTTCTGGGAGACGCCACCCTCCTCCAGAATGAGCGTCTCGAGGGAGAGGGCCTCCGAGATGAGATCGACGGTCTTGGCGGATGAAGGCGAAGAAGGCACGGAGGGGCCGGCCGTGTTCGGCTGCATGGGTCCTCGGCGATCGGGGGCTTGTCGAGAGTGGTCACTCTTCGCTAATACGTGCATCGGGCACGGGGGCTCTCTCATGAAGGGCTATTCGCGTGGGGGCGCAACGTATTGCCTGAAAACGAGTTGTGCCGGAGTCTGGCGGGGCGGCCCGGAGGGGGTCGGACCGGGGGTCGAGGAGATGGCGGCCCCCGAGGGCCGCGGCGGTCGGTCGCTACTCCGCCCGCGCCGGAGATGCCGCCGTGAGGCGCGCGTTCTCGCGTCCGATGGCCACGGCGATCCCGATCCAGACGATCACGAGCGCGAGGTTCACCAGGGCGAAGTGGCTCGTCTGAAAGGAGAGCAGTGCGGAGCCCACGAAGACGACCACGGCGGAGAGGAGGTCCCCCGTCCGCACGAAGAACGTGTCGATCGCCTGCTTGGCCTTGTACTTCTGCTCCCGTGTCGTCGGCAGGAAGAGGACGTTGCGGACCGTGTTCTGCAGCGAGTAGTCGGTCGAGTTCTCGGCGGTCTTGGCCCAGCGGACCACGCTCAGCAGCGGATAGAAGGCGAGCAACAGGTAGCCCCCCAGGGCGATGATCGGCAGGAAGAGAAGCGCCACGCGCACGCCGAGGAACTTGAGAATGCGCGAGACGAGGAAGAGCTGCGTCAGCACGCCGACGAGATTCACGACGGTGAAGAAGTCGGCGTAGAACTTCCCGATCCACTGTCCTTCCTCGAGTCCGCCCGCGGTTCCGGCGGCGACGTGGTCCGCCGCCGTCGCGGACACGACGCGTCCCAGGATGTACTCCCCGGTCGTATTCACCCAGTTCAAGAAGAGCATCAGAAGGGCGATGAGGAGCAGGTAACGGTTCCTCCCCACGAGCTCGAACGCACCGCCCTCCGGAAGGGGCTCCTCTTCGGTTCCGCCCGCGGACTTCGCGGCTTCATCCGCCGACGACGACGGCGCCCGGGCGCGTCGCCGCTCCCGCGCGTCGATCACGTTCGTGAGAATGAGGGTCAACGCCAGGAGGGCCGCGGCGACGAGGAGCATCTGGTAGATCCCCAGAGGACCGATGATCCGTCCCGCGATCCAGCTCCCGGCCACCGCCCCGAACGAAGCTCCGAACGCCACGATCGCGAAGAGTCGTTTCCCCTGCTCAGGCGTGTAGAGGTCGTTCGCGAACGACCAGAACTGCGCGATGACCATGAGATTGAAGATGCCGACCCAGAGGAAGAACGCGACCCCGAGAAGCGGAACTCCCGTCTGCGCGAGGAGGTAGAACCCGACGAGACAGGCGGCGAAGAAGATCGTCACGGTGTTGATCAGCCTCCGCCGCGGTAGGCGGGAGGCCAGTCTCGCGTACGCGGGAACGGCTACGAGAAGCAGCAGCGTCTGTCCGGCCGACGTGTAGCTCTTGAGCTCCGCACCTCCCCCCGCGAGGATCAACGCCTCGCGCACCGGCTTGATGATGTAGTAGGTCGTCAGCAGGAGGAAGACGTTCAGGGTGAGGAGAAGAGCGGTCGGGCCCTCTCCCCCGCGGACCTCGGTGAAAAGGGCGAGAAGGCGCTCCAGCGGCCCGGGCCGTCTCTGCATCTCCATCGCTCTCCCCTCCGCTCTACCGCTCCCCCGGGGATCCTTCCGCCCCTTCCGCTGGCCGGGGCAGCGTCAATGCGGCGGAGAGGACGGCGAAAACGAGGCACCGGGCCTTGGCATCCACGGGTATCATTCCCTTGCTTCGACCCTCGGGCTCGGGTGGCCGTCATGGGGGTCCGACGGGCGGTCCGCCGTCGCGGGGGCGAGACCGCGGGACCAACCAAGGAGCGCAAGGTGTACTTTCTCCGGCAGGATGCGCAGTGGTCAAGGACTCGTTTGCCCGGCGTTCGGGCACGGGGTCTCGCGGGGACGCTGGTCGCCGTCGCTCTCCTCGGACCCGTTCCCGCCGAGGCCGTGCGGTGGCCGTGGGAAAAGCACGAGCCCTGGCCCCGGTCCTCGAATCTCGCGGTCCGGACCCTCGCCCATCCCACGGTGGAGGCCGCACTGGGGCTCGGCACGACCCCGTCCGGAACGACGGACGGATACCGGTTCGTCGCTTTCGGGGACCAGCGTGCGCTCGCCGACGGGGAGTGGCAGCAATTGCTGGAGAGAATCGTCCGCTTTGAGCGGGAGAAGGGCGAGATCGCATTCCTCCTCGACACGGGTGACATCGTCGACGACGGGCGCTACAGCGACCAGTTCCACTTCCTCGAACGGGAGATCCTCGCCTCGGTCCGCCATCTCCCCTATCTCGTGGGCGTGGGGAACCACGAGCTGAAGAACAACCGGGATCCGGCGGCGCGCAGGAACACGGCCCGATTCCTCGCCTACCTCGATCCCGACCTCTCCCCCGACCGGCTCTACTACCGCAAAGACATCGGACCCGCGACGTTTCTCTTTCTCGACACGAACGACTTCGTCTACGGAGAGGACGGCGAGCGGAAGTCCTGTCCGCTCGAAGTCGATGCGACGACGCGGGAGGGACGACAGTTGCTCTGGCTCCGCCCGCAACTCGCCGAGCTCCGCGCCCGCGAGCCCCGTCTCGTGATCGCGGTGATGCACCACCCCATCGTCCAGTCCTCAGGGAAGCACCAGACCACGGCGTGCTCCCTCTGGAACTTCCAGGACGACGGGAGACCCCTCGTCGACATCCTGGCCGACGGGGGGGTCGATGTGATCCTGACCGGGCACACGCACACCTATGAGCGCTACCGGATGGTTCGGGACGACGGACGCGAGATCGATGTCGTGAACATCTCGGGGCGTCCGCGCGATGCCGTGCTCTGGTTCGGAGCGGGCTCGCGGCGGGCTCACCACATAGGCGGCATCGAGCACGAGTGGTTCGACGATCTGGGGTGGCTCGGCCTCGACCACTGGGAGATCCACCAGGAAGAGGTCATGCTGCGACCGGAGGAGGCGAACCAGTTCGCGATCTTCACGGTGGAACCGAACGGAGACCTCCGTCTCCAGGTCCACTTCCTCGACGAGGATTGGCCCGGCGGGTCTCGTACGCGGCGGGAGGTTCTCCTGTATTCGGAACGGGCCGACCTCCCGTCCCCCGAGTGAGAAAGCGGGTCGAATCGCCCCGGGGGCGGACCGCCCATCCCGCGAGGTCCGAGGTGACACTCGACGAATCCCCTCCCCGTGGACCTTCGCGTCCCGAGTTCGACGCGATGGCGAAGTGGTACGACTTCGACTACGAGCGACGGATGCGCAAGGACCTCTCGTTCTGGCGGGCGTGCGCGGAGGAGGGAGGAGATCCCGTGCTCGAGCTCGGGGCGGGTACCGGCCGGGTGACCGCGCACCTGGCGCGCGGGGGATTCACGGTCACCGGCGTCGAGATCTCCGAGAAGATGCTGGATCGGGCGCACCGGCGGGTCGCGCGGATTCGCCGCCCGGCGGGGCGAATCCGCCTGGTACACGGTGACATGGCCGAGCTCGAGGTTCGGGGGCGCTTTCGCACCGTCATCGTGCCCTTCCGCGCGTTCCACCACCTCTACACGATCGACCGGCAGCTCGCGGCGCTGCGCAAGATCCGTCAGCGACTCTCTCCGGACGGGATCGCCGTCTTCGACCTGTTTCGGCCCGATCTGGCCGCGTTCACCGAAGCGGAGAACAAGCTCTCGGTCGCCTACGAGCGCAGGCTGCCCCGCTCCGAGGAGAGAGTGGTCCAGCGGTTTCGCCTCTCGTGCGACTGGTCCCGACAGATCGCTCACATCGACTACTACTGGGACGTCTACCGGGGAAGCCGGCGGATTTCCCGCGATCACGCGCCGATGCGATGGCGTTGGTTTCACCGGTACGAGTTCGAGCACCTGCTCGCGCGCGCCCGCCTTCGGGCCTACCGGATCTGCGGCGACTTCGAAGGGGGACCCCTCACGGAGCGATGCGAGGAGATGATCTTCTTCGCCCGGCGAGACTGACGGAGAGCCTCACCGGTCGAGCGACTTGATCTCGGCCCGGGTGACGGGCGAGAGCCGCTCTCCGACGCTCACGGAAGGACAGCCGCAGGACACCGCGTGGATCACGGTGCCGGAGCTTCCTCCGCTCAGAACGGGGCGGTGTCCGGGCTCGGAGCCCCGCAGAATCACACCGTCGACCAGAGTGATGCGTTCGCGGTAGAGTGATGCGTTCGCGGTAGTTTCCGGGGAGGACCAGCACCGTGTCGCCGCTCGCCGACGACGCCGGCGCCTGAGCGATGGTCAGGACCGAATCGGGAACGACGATCGTTCCCCCGATCGCGGAATCCGGAACCAGAGAGAGAAGCGCGGCCGAGAGGGGAAACAGGATGCGCATCGGGTCGGCATGACGGAGGGAACGGTTCGTGGAGCCAATGGCGTTGCGGGCGATTCCCGCCTCTTGAGCATTCTCTCGGTCGGGGCGGCGGCCTTTCGAGAGGAGAACGGCGATTGGACTGGATCGCCCTGACGGCGTATGCGGGGCTCGTCGCCGTCGCGGCACTCTTCGGTGCGGCGGCGCGGGCGGTCCGGATTTCCCCGGCCGTGCCGGCCCTCGTCGCCGGGCTCGTCCTCGGTCGAACGGGATTCGAGGTCGTCCCGGTCGCGACGCTTCTCGGGCTCTTCCCCGCGGTTCTCTTCCACGTGGGTCTGTTGCTGGGAATGCTCGGCCACCGGCTCGGGCAGGGCATGCTGCGCCTCCCGGCTTCGGAGGTCGCTAGACGCAGCGCTCCTCCGCTTCTCCTCGCCGGTGCATCGCTTCTCGCGGAGGCGGCGCTCCTTCCCGTCCTCCTCCCCGACGCCGAGCCCGACCGGTCGTTTCGACGCTTTCTTTTGCCCCTCTCTTTCGTGCTTGCCGCGTTTCCGCTGCTCTCACTGCGAGACATCCGCCACCGGCCCCCCTCCGACGTGGGAAGCGTGTTCCTCGTGGCCGTCGTGCTCTTCGGTGCCGTCTACTCCTTCGCACCCTCGCTTCTGTGGGTCCGTCCGATCGACCGGGGGCTGTTCTGGAGGGAGCCGGTCCTCATCCTCGGAGAGTCGGGAGCTCTCGGGGTGGGGGCGGGAGTGCTGTATCTCCTGTTGACTCGAAAGCTGCGCGTCCCGAGACCGGTGGCGGCCCCGGTTCTCCTCGCTCTCCTCGCGGAGGCCGCATTCTACACCTACCTGTGGCTCCCCTTCGCGTTTCTCGGTGCGGGCATCCTGCTCGGACGCGCGGGAGAGACGGCACCTCGAATCCCGGGGGCCCGGATCCTGTTCGACGAGTGCACGTTCCTTCTCCTCGGAGGTCTCGTGTTCGCCCCGGACCTCTTCCGCGAGTCGCTCGCCCGTCCCGCATTGCTGCACGCGGCGTGGCTCGCCGTTCTGCTCTTCGTCATCCGCGCGCGCATCCCCGCGGGCCGTGATCTCGTGACGGGACCGGGTCTGCTCTTCCTCGGTCTGGCCCTCACGATCCGCCTCGACCGCCGCATGGGACCTCTCACCCGCTACACGATCGACTTCGCCCTTCCGGCCTGGGTGATTCTCCGTGCGATGATCGCGGGCATCCGAAATCTCGAGCGTCGGCGGGACCGAGCTCCCCGAGTGGACGACCGAGGGAGAGCGAGCGGCTGACCAACGCTGCCGGGTCGACGTCCAGCCTGCATGTCTGACCGGGCTCCGCCGCGTCGGCGGCTCGCCCCGCCGGATGGGAAACGCGGGCTCGAGGGATGCGCCTTTCCCCCCGCGGAGCTCAGGGGGTGCGCCGGTCGGGCCTCCGCGACCGGGAGCCGGGACCCCGCGCCGGCTGGAGAGGGTGGACGCGGCGCGGGAGCGGGCTCGCCGGGGGGGTCCCCTCCGGTCTCCTCCGGGCCATGGCGATGAGGGTCTCTTGAGCGGCTCGGGGCGTCTCCCCTTCCCGCGGCTCCCGCCGCCGGTAGTTGCCCTCCGCATCGGAGTCCCAGACGGTGCAGTTGTCCCGTTCGTAGACGTCGAGGATCTCGTCGAGCTCCCGTTTCGAGTTCGGGTCGAGGACGGGAACGACGGTTTCGACGCGGTGGTCGAGATTGCGCCGCATCCAGTCGGCCGATCCGAGGAAGTACTCCGGCTCTCCTCCGTTTTCGAAACGGAAGATCCGACTGTGCTCGAGGAAGCGCCCGACGGCACCGAAGACTCGGATGCTCTCCGAAAGCCCGGGGACTCCAGGGCGCAGGCAGCAGAGACCCCTCACGTTCAGTCGGATCGGCACGCTTGCCCGGCCCGCCCGGTAGAGCTCCCGGATGATGTCGGGATCCTGGAGCTGGTTCATCTTGGCGTCGATTCCACAGGGACGCCCCGCGCCGGCGTGCTTCGCCTCGCGTCGGATCATGGCGGTGAAGCGCTTCCGCATCGTGATCGGCGCGACGAGCAGCCGGGAGGGCTCCTGGATGGGGGTGGCTCCCGTCAGTGCGTTGAAGACCATCGCCACCTCGTCGCAGATCTCCGGATCCGCCGTCAGCACCCCCACGTCCTCGTAGAGCCGAGCGGTTCCCGTGTGGTAATTGCCGGTGCCCACGTGGCAGTACCGCCGGATGTGGCCACCCTCCTCCCGGACCACGAGCGCGAGCTTGACGTGAGTCTTCAGGCTCTCGACCCCGTAGGCGACGTGCACGCCCTCCTTCTCGAGGTACTGGCCCCAGGCGATGTTCGGTGCCTCGTCGAATCGCGCCGTGACCTCGACGAGCACCGCGACCTGCTTGCCGCGTCGCGCGGCCTCGGCGAGTGCCCGAATGATGGGGGAGTCGGCACTCGTTCGGTAGATGGTCAGCTTGATCGCGAGAGCCGATGGATCCTCCGCCGCCGCCTGGATCAAGCGGAGCACCGACGTGTCGAAGCCGTGATAGGGATGGTGGAGCAGGATCTCACCGTGCGATATCTCTTCGAAAATCGCGGAGGGCTCGTCGGTCCGGAATCGACGGCACCGGGGATGCGTGATCGGCTCGTGCACGGGAAGGCGCAGGTCCTCTCGACCCTCCACCTCGAGCTGCGCGAGATCGCAGAGCCCCAGGAGAGTCCGGCAAGGATACGTATCCGTCGCGCCCACCCCGAGCTGTTTCGCCAGCCACTTGCGGAACCGCTTGGGCATTCCCGAGCCCACCTGGAGGCGAACGACGCCCGCGAAGCGCCGGGCCTTCAGCTCGCCGCTGACCTGGCGCAGGATGCTGCCGGGCTCGGGCAGCGCATCGGTCTCCGGCAGATCCTCGGTCCGCTCGACGTCCCCCTCGGCGCCCCGCGTCACCCGGAAGAGGTGGATCTCCTTCGGTCGCTTCGCCGGGATGATCAGATCCAGGTTCGCGGCGATGACCTGCTCGAGAGGAATCCAGCCTCCTCCCGGCACCGGAATCCAGCGCGGACGGTTGCGCGGGACCTTGATCCGGACGAAACGGCTCCGGGAGCCCTCGCGATTCGGGAGCAGGATCGCGAGGTTCACTCCGAGGTTGCTGACGAAGGGGAACGGGTGCTCGGAGTCGACGGCGAGCGGGGTCAGGATCGGTTGGACCGACTTCCGGAAGTAGTCACGCACGGTGTCCGTCTGCCGCCGGTCGAGATCTTCGTGATTCAGGACGGGATGACCTTCCCGGGCGAGCGCGGGTCGGATCTCCTCGTCGACGAGGTGGGCCAGCCGGGCCATCTGCGCGTGGATCTCCTCGCGACACGCGGCCAGCTCCTCCGGCGGCTGCCGCCCGTCGAGGGAGAGATTGGTGGAGCCCTTGCGGGTCTGACGCATGAGCCCGCTCATGCGCTTCATGAAGAACTCGTCGTGGAGCATGCCCACGATGCTCGCGAACTTGATGCGCTCGAGAAGGGGGAGATCCGGTGACTCGGCCAGGGCGATCACCCGGCTGGCAAAGGCCAACCAACTCAGCTCCCGGTTGAGGAAGATCTCGGGGGAGTCGAGCGGAATCGGTGACTTCTTCACCTTGGCCAGATCGGCACCTCCGGTGTCGGGCGTTCGGGCGTGCTCTCGCGCGCTCCTTCGCGACCCCGTCTCCGTGGGCCGCGGCGGGCACTCGATCCGCGCGGCCTCACGGCCATCCGATCCGGGAGAGCACGCGGGGAGGGACGAACCAGACCAGGACGCCGAGTCCGAACGCGACCTCGCTCCACCGCTCCACCGCGATCTCGACGCGTGCCATCCCGGCCGTCGGGAACTTCACGTTCACCCCGCCGGTGAGCTCCCCCAGGGTCTCCGACCACGTCGGCTCGTGCCCGGCCAGGAGAACGCTCTCGGCCGAGTCATCGCACTCGCGAAGCACCGTCAGGACGTCAGCCGGGGACGCAGCGTACAGGCGGGAGTCGACATCGATGGGGCACGGCCAGCTCCCCGCCTTCGCGGCCAGGCGCACGGTCTCCCGCGCCCGGAGGGCGGAGGAGGTGACCGCCCGGTCCGGAATCTGCCCCAGCCCGGCCAGATAGCGCCCCATTCGCTTCGCCGCCTTGGCGCCCCGCGGGGCGAGCGGACGATCGTGATCCGTCTCGTACTCGGCGCCCCAGTCGGACTTCCCGTGGCGCAGGAGCAGGACGCTCTTCATGTCGCCTCCCTCGCGACCGGGTGTGTCCGAAGCGGGACCGCAGCCCCGTCACAGGGTGGAAGCGCCGCAGCGACAAAGCCAGGCGCGGCGCGCCGCTGCCGCGGCAGAGGCCGGTGAGAATTGCCGGCGAGCCGGCCCATTGTGCCACGCCGGGCCCTCCGGCGTCATGCCGGCCGGGGAGGTTTCCGGAGCCGCCCGGCGCGGAGCCGCCCGGTCGGGGACGGGTCACCTCGGACGATCGCCGCTGCCGCGGCGGAGACCGGTGAGATATGCGGACCAGGGGTCAGGGGACGGGCGGGAACCGCTGGGCGGGGGTGAGGATCTCGCTGCCGTCGGCGAGCTCGGCCGAGACCTGCCACTCGAACTCCGAGGGCAGCCGGAGCGCATTGCTGTGCAGGTCGTAGAGGAACACCGTCCCCTGGACGGTCACCGGAGGACGCGCCGTACCGTCCGGCGTTCGGAATCGGAGGCGGTATCCCGTCGCCGTGGGATGAGCCGGCCACTCCAGGCGCAGGAGACTTCCCTGGCGAGCACCGCCGGGGCGGACCGAGGAGACCAATTCCGTGGGTGCGACCTCCGCCCCGGCGGTCTGTTTCCACGCCCCGGGAAGATCCTCGTCCGGCCGCGGGATCGAGAGCCAGACCGTGATCCCGCCCACGACGAAGAGCAGCCCCCACAGAAGGGGAAGCACTCTCCTTCGGGAGGACGGAGTCGTGGACGGGCGTGAGGCCACCCTCGGATCGGGCACGGCATCGGGTCTCCGCGGGGCGTGCGGGCTCTGTCGAGAGAACGGCAGCGGCCGATCGTCAGTTGACCGGGAATGTGGTCGACCCGGACCGGTGAGAGACACCGGCCAAGTTCGGCAAGAGTCGGCAAGAGGCCGGCAGGGCGAGGGTCAGTAGTACGCCGGACCCGATCCTCTCGCCTTTTGGTGCTCGAGCTCGAGGCGGGCCAAGCGGCCGAAGAGACGCTGGGCCTTCGGCGTCGAGCCCCCCTTGGCCAGACCCTTGTAGAGGCAGAAGAGGCAGACGTCGAGCTTGTTCGCGGCTTCCAGGATCTCCTGCGCGCTGGCATCGGGACAGACATGGAAGTCCTGGAGGAAGCCCCTCGGATCCTCGATCTCGGTGTCGAACTGGACCCACTCGTTCAGCGTCGAGACGTGATCCGGGGTCTCCTTCTCGATCGTCTTCAGGATGTCGGCGAGCTCTCGTTGATGATTGCCGAGAAAGCCCAGCATGAGCTTTCCCTGCTCCGTTGCGGCGGCGTCCTCGGCCTCGTGCAAACGACGGCCGAACTCGCCGTGGAACTCCTCGACCTTGTGCAAGATCTCTCGAATGGTCATGAACGGCATGGGCGGCCTCCGTCTCGCGGGCTCGGGCCCTCTATCGGCTTCGACTGCGGCCGAGTGTAGACCAGCCCCGCCGGCGTCGGCAAAGAAACGTTGCGCTCGGAGCGGAATCTCGGGGTCGGTCGCCTTCACGGAGCGAGCGCGAGGCGAGTGCGCCTCCGGGTGACGGGACGCCTCAGACCCGCAGCGTCGCGACGAGGCGCTTCGGATGGAGCAGCAGATCGAGCGCCGCGGCGATGTCCGGCACGACGACGTCGGCGGCCGCGAGCGTGGCCGCCGCGGCCCCCTCTCCCTGCACGATCGCGATTCCCAGGGCCGCCGTCTCCAGCATGAGACGATCGTTCAGGCCGTTGCCGACCGCGGCCACGCACGCCGGACCCAGCGTCCTCACGAGGGCCGCCTTCCTCTCGTCCTGGCGACCGGGCTCGAGGATCTCGAGCCCGACGGGGAGGGCCTCCGTTCGCGCCGCGGCGGCGCCGAACGTGTCGGCGGTCACGACCCGGATGGTGAGCGGTCCCGCGAGCGACTCGAGCCGCCGCGCCACCCCCGGGAGAAGCTGCCCGTCGACGGCGAGCGTGCCGTTGTAGTCGAGCAGCAGGTGCGTAAGACGCAACGGTTCCCGTCCGGGAATCTCGATCTCCAGCATGGTCCCCTCCTCGGGCCGCTCGATTGGACTCCCTCTTGTCCTCGTTTTCAAGAGGCGGGACACGGTTTGTCCGCGGCGATTAGTATCGGGTCGCCGCTCCGGCGGACCGCTCGACGCTATTCGTGTTCCGGCACGAAAGGAAGCACCGATGCCGTCGCCCGTGATCTTCGTTCTGGTGGGAACGCGCGCGCCGGGAAACATCGGCGCCGTCTGCCGGCTCGCGAAGGCCTTCGGCTTCCCCGAGGTGCGACTCGTGGCCCCGGTCGCAGATCCCGCCGGCGAGGAGGCGAGGTGGCTCGCTCACGGCGCGGAGGACGTTCTCGCCGCGATCCGGACGTACGCCGGATTGAGGGACGCCCTCGCCGACTGCGACCGCACCGCGGCTACGACCGCGCGCGCCCGCCACTGGGGACGACCCGTGCTCTCCCCGGAAGAGGCGGCGGTGAGACTCCGGTCGCGGACGGAGGTCACCCGGGCCGCCGGCCACGACCCGCGCCCCTACGCGGTCGTCTTCGGCCCGGAGGATCGCGGTCTCACGAACGAGGAGCTTGCGGCGTGCGACGAGATCCTCTCGATCCCCCTGCCTGCGGACGCCGGGGCGACGTTGAGCCTTCCCCACGCGGCGACCGTCGTGGCCTACGTGATCGCTCGCGGGGGAGGCCGGATGGCCGGCGAGCCCGTGCCGGCCGCCCGGGGCGTCCGGAGCGAGAGGAGCTCCCTCCCGCTGGGGGCGACCGACCTCGACGCGCTTCTGGAGGAGATCCTCGATGCGCTGACCGACATCGGATTCCGGCCTCGACCCGACGCGACCCGATTCCGAGGGAGCTTGCGCGACTTCCTCTCCCGGGCCCGACCCACGGCCGGAGATCGCGCGCTTCTCCAGGGCGTGTTCGCCCAGATCGGCAAGTGGCGGCGGCGTATCGAGGGCGGGCGGCGGCGCGGAGAGTAGAGGCCCCCCGGAACCCGCTGTCTCTTCCCCCGTTTTTCCCGGAGAATGGCGCGAAGGACGGGTCGAGCTCCGGGGCCGCGTGGGTGGCCGGCCTCGGAGGGGCCCCGGGGCGGTGAAGCGAGTTGGCCGGATGAGCCGATCGAAGCGGGGCTCCAAGAAGAGGCACCCGACCGACGCGAAGTCCCAACCGCAAACGCGGGAGGGGACGCGGCGAGAGGGTGGGCGCCCCCCGACGGGTGGCCCGCGCCGTGCGCCGGTCGCAAGGTCGTCCGCATGGCGGCCGGCACGGTGGCCGCCGTTCGGTCTGACCGTCGTGGTCGTGATCGTGGGGTTGTTCGTCGGGCACGCCGCGCTGTTCCACTTCACCCAGGACGACGCCTACATCTCCCTGCGCTTCGCGCAGAACCTGGTCGACGGGCACGGTCTCGTCTTCAATCCGGGAGAGCGGGTCGAGGGATACTCCAACTTCACCTGGACGCTGCTCCTCGCCCTTTTCCTGAGACTCGGGGCGCCCCCCGTCGAGACCTGCACGTGGCTCGGGGTGCTGTTCGGGGCGTCGGCGATCGGGGTCGCCGCGCGCTTCGCGCGGGCCCTCGAGGGGCGTTGGGGGGTCGCGACCGTGGCGACCGCCCTGCTCATCGCCGGATGCTCGGCATTCGCCCTGTGGAGTACCGGCGGGCTCGAGACGGCGCTGTTCACGTTCCTGGTGACACTGGGGCTGGAGCGCGGGCTCGCGCCCGGCGTCTCGCGCCGAGGCCGGCGAGCCGCACCGATCGTGCTCTTCCTGGCGGCTCTCACCCGACCCGACGGACCGCTTATCTTCGCGCTCTGGTACGTTGTGCGCGTGCACGACACGCTGCGTCGCCGCGGGCCGGCGGCGGACGGGGGACGGCGGGAGCTCGTCCTCGACGCCCTCCTCTACCTGCTCCCGATGATTCCGTACGCCCTGTGGAAGCTCGCCTACTACGGGGACATTTTGCCGAACACCTACTACGCGAAGGCGGGCGTCTCCCTGGCGTACGTCTCACGCGGGGCGCGCTACGCCCTCGAGTACTTCCACGCATACGGAGCGTGGGGAGCTGTTCCGCTCCTCGCCCTGGCCTCGCTCGTCCGCGAGCGGCACCGGGGAGTGGAAGCGCGACTGCTCTTCCTGTGGGTCGGATTCGCGGCGTACATCGTCGCGATCGGTGGAGACGTGTTGTACGTCCACCGCTTTTGGCTCCCGATCCTCCCGATCGCCGCCCTTCTGGTCGCCCGCGGTCTCACCGCCGTTCTCGAGATCGCCGCGGCCCGCAGGAGGGCACGTCCTCCCTTCGTGCCCGCGGGGACGATCGTCCTGGCGCTCGCTCTGGCGGGGATCGGTCTCGCGAAGAACTGGGAATCGATTCAGTACCGCCGCCAGCAGGAGATCGGCTTCGTCTTCAACATGAAGCAGACGGGGCTCTGGTTGAAGGACAACCTGCCCCCGGGAGCCCGGATCGCGATCACCACGGTGGGCGCCATCGGCTACTACTCAGATCTGAACGTCATCGACATGCTCGGGTTGACCGATCGGGAGATCGCCCGGGAATCGGAGATGATCGAGGGGCTCTCCGACACCTGGCGTGAAATCAAGTACAGCGCCGTGAGCGTTCTCCGCCGCCGTCCGGACGCAATCATGTTCTCCACCGGAATCCGCCCGAGCTCCGCCGCGGAGAAGGCGCTCTTCCTCTACGAGACGTTCTTCGAGTCCTACTACGAGCACTACTTCCGCTGCCTGCCGAGGTGGCCCCGGATCCAGTCGATGTACCGCCTCCGACCGGACGCCCCTCCGTTCCGTCCCGACCGCCTGGACGTCTCCGACTTCGAGTTCCTCGACCTCTACGGAAATGCCCACCTCGTCCAGAGCCGCCACGCCGAGTTCGCCGCCGCCGCCGAAGACTTCCGCAAGTCGTGGGAGCTCTCGGAAGGAAAGTTCCCCTGGGCGCGGGAGTGGCAAGCCGTGGCCCTCTACGATGCCGGAGACTCCACGGCGCTGCCGTTGTTGCGGGAAGTCGCGGCGGAGGACCCGTACGCGATGGTCGTTCTCGCCCGTCTCGGCGATCACGCGCTCCGTTCCGGAGACTTCGACGAGGCGGTTCGGGTCTTCGACGCGATGCTCGCGATCAACCCGGATGACCAGATCGGATGGTTCGGACGCGGCGAGGCCGCCCTTCAGAAGGGCGACTACGAGACCGCGTTCGAGTGCTATCGCGAGAGCGTTCTTCGCTGGAGCGGAAACGCGACCCACTTCTCGCGTCTCGGCAAGCTCGCCCTCCATTTCGGAGACCTCGATCTCGCCGAGGGCTGTCTCGCCGAGGCCCTCCGTCTCGATCCCGAGCACGCCGGCGCCCGGCGCGGGGTCGAGCTCCTGAAGGACGTGCGAAGCGGCGACCGCTCTCGCTCCCCGGGGGGGCCGTAGCCCGACGAGGATACGAACAGGTACTGCGCTCCCGGGAGGTTTCCGAGCAGCTACCTTCAGCGCGGCTTCCACCTGCGGCCATAAAACAGGTTCTCGAGGAAGATCGCCGGCCGACGAGTGACTCCAAAGCGCCGGATCATCCAGCGCACGAAGTTGTGAAAACGGTTGTCGCGGTGCGAGAAGGGGCATGACGCCATGCAGACTCCGCAGTCCGTGCCGACGCGGCGCCAATATGCGTAGCACGCCTCGACGCGCGTCGGCCACTTGCGGACTCCTTTCACGTCCACCTTCTCGGAGAGCGAAAGGGAACGCGAGGGGCAGTTCTCCGCGCACTTCAAGCAGACCCCGCAGAGCGCATCGGCGCCGAGAGAAACCGGCTCGTCGTATTCCACCGGGAAGTCCGTGGTCACGGCTCCGATTCGGACGCGACTGCCGAACCGGTCGGCGATCAGGATGTTGTTCCTCCCCAGCTCACCGAGGCCGGCCGCGACGGCCAGAGGTGGAAGGACCAGGTCGTAGTGCGCGTCGTAGTGCGCCTTCGCGGCGTGCCCGGTCGCGCGCAGTACCTTTTCGAGAACCATGGAAATGCGGGCCGCCCGGTAATACTGCCGCGCCGACTCGCGGATTGTCTCCGCTTTGGGCGCCCACTGCATCTCGTCGAAGTCCATCTCGACGAGGAAGACGATGGCGGACGGATGGTCGAGGTCGATTTCGCGACCGTAGTCCTCCGGGAATCGACCCTTGTGCGTGTAGACGAATCTCTCGTCCAGCGCCGTGCAGCCCGCCGTGACCGCGCCTTGCGAGAGGAGCAGCTCTTTGATCGTCGAAGTCGGGTTTCCGGCCGACCGAAGGCGCTCCGACCATTCGCGAAGCACCGTCTCCCGCACCTCGATCTCGTCGATCGCCCGGAAGAACTCCTCCGCCTGACGCGTGATTTCCGGGTCGTAATGGGTGCCGCCGGGCCGGAGAAGGCGCGGCTGCGTCCGGATCCGGTCGTCCACCGGTCGGGCATCGGGGCGCCGTGAGTAGTAGTCCTCATACTGGGGGGAACCGGGCACCAACTCCATCCGGGCGAACATGGTGTCCCGCTCGTCGAATCGCCTGTCCCGCTCGGGCGGAGTCGGTTCGACCACTCTTCCTCCGGCATCCGTTCTTCATGCAGGTTAGTGTGTTCGGGACGCGGTATCAACCGCCCGGTATCGCAGGCGTTACCTCGCACCGGGAGCAGTGCGCATCGTGCATTTGGAGGCGTCCGGATCGCCCCGGTCTTCCCGGGTCGTACGACTCGACCTTCGATCGGACCGTTCCATGTCAGCGAATCACCGTGACCTTTGGCGCCACGTCGACGCCGAGCCCTTGCCATTCCTGACCGGCCGGCCCGGCAATCTCCTTGTCCGTTCGCGGAGGTCTTCCGCGCGGAGACGGACCCCGTCGGCGATGTCCGGGTTGGAATGCATGGAAACCACGGGAAACCGACTCGCGGCTGCCGTCATCTCATCTAGAACTGCCTACGTGGATCATTTCCCTGCAATCGCCCTCGGTGGTTTCGTTCGCCGCACCGAGCACCACCCGACGCCGGAAGGAGAGCAACCTGTGAGCAAGGTCAAAGTCGCGACCCTGAGCCAACTCGAGGATCGCAAGCCCGCCTACGCCCTCGTCGCGGGAGTCGATCTGGTCGTCGTGCGCCACGATGAAGAGGTCTCCGTCCTGTACGGGCGATGCCTGCACCGCGGCGCCCTGATGTCGGACGGCTACGTCGACGGCCAGAACTTGATCTGCGGCCTCCACGGCTGGGACTACCGGCTCGACACCGGCGTCAGCGAGTACAACAACGCCGAAGCCCTGCACAAGTTCACCGCCTTCGTCGAGCCCGGCGACGACGCCGTCCTGGTGGACGAGGTCGAAGTCGAGACGTGGGAGGCAGACCATCCGCAACCGTACCGGCGCGATCAATACCTCGGTCTCTACGCCGACGTTCACGGCTCCCCGGAAGAACCGTTCAACGGCTACATCCAGCAGCTCGCCCGCGACGGCCTGAGCAAGCTCGGTCATCACGGCGCGGTGTCGGCAATGGGGATCCCCCTGACCGAACTGCCGCGATGGAACGACATGCAGCTTCTCACGGCCCAGCTCGCGCGCAAGCCGTTGTTGGACGACGCCGAGGTCGGCACCGGCATCGTCATCGGTCCGAACGCCGAGAAGCCGCTGACCCTCGAGATCCCCTTGTTCGTGAGCGACATGAGCTTCGGCGCCTTGAGCGAGGAGGCCAAGATCGCCCTCGCCCAAGGGGCCGAGCTCGCGGGCACCGGCATCTGCTCGGGCGAGGGGGGCATGCTGCCCGAGGAGCAGGAGTCGAACTCGCGCTACCTTTACGAGCTCGCCTCGGGCCGATTCGGTTGGAGCATCGACAAGGTCAAGCGCTGCCAGGCGTTCCACTTCAAGGGCGGCCAGGGGGCGAAGACCGGAATCGGCGGTCACCTGCCCGGCGACAAGGTGACCGGCCGCATCGCCGAGGTTCGCGGGCTCGAGCCGGGAACCCCGGCGATCAGTCCGTCGACCTTCCCGGATCTCGCGACGGTGGCCGATTTCCGCGCCCTCGCCGCCGAGGTCCGGGAGGCGACCGGCGGCATCCCGGTGGGCTTCAAGCTGTCGGCCCAACACATCGAAGAGGACGTCGACTTCGCGCTCGACATCGGCTGCGACTACATCATCCTCGACGGCCGCGGCGGGGGAACGGGCGCCGCCCCCGAGATCTTCAAGAACAACATCTCGATCCCGACCATGGTCGCGGTCGCCCGGGCGCGGCGCCACCTCGACGGCCGCGGACGCCGCGACGTCACCCTGATCGCGACCGGTGGTCTTCGCACGGAGTCCGATTTCGTCAAGGCGATGGCCCTCGGCGCCGACGGCGTGGCCGTCTCGAACTCGGCGCTGCAGGCGATCGGCTGCCTCGGCATGCGCGCCTGCCATACGAACAACTGCCCGGTCGGCATCGCCACCCAGAGGGATCACCTGCGCCGGCGTCTCGCCATCGACACCTCGGCCCGGCAGCTCCGGAACTATCTGGCAGCCACGATCGCGCTCATGAAGATCCTCGCCCGCGCCTGCGGTCATGACCACCTGAACGACTTCTGTCACGACGATCTCACGACCTGGAAGCGCGACATCGCCTGCCTGACCGGAATTCGCTACGCCGGCGTCACATCTCTCTGAGAGTCGAGGCACCCATGGCACACGAGCAACTGGGAACCCTCGCACCGGCCGATCTGGTCGATGCGCGCACACAACTGCACTGGGCCGCGCAGCTCGCCGCCGTGATCGGAAACAACTTGATCCCCGTGCGACCCGACGACAGTCACTCGAACCTCGAGTGGCTCGACGACCGGGGAGCCCTCGCCGGGGAGCTCACGACCGCCGAGCCACGCCTGCGCTCGGCGCTGAGCGTGGCCGACCTGACGTTGTGGCTGCTCGACGAGCAAGGAAGCGGCCTCGACGCGTTCGCGCTCAACGGCCAGACCCTGACCCGGGGGCTCGACTGGCTCAACGGCGCCGTCACCCGCATCCTCGGCAGGGCCCCCGGGAGTCTCCTCGGACTGCGCGAATACGACGGAATGCCGAGCCACGCGGTCGGCTCGGGGGGGGCCGCTCTCGACGTCCCGAAAGATGCCCTCGCCGAGCTCGCCAAGTGGTACGCGAGCTCTGACGAGAAGCTCCGCGCCATCGAGGCGGCCCGTGGCAACGCGTCGACGGTTCGGTGCTGGCCCCATCACTTCGACATCGCCACCCTGCTCACCCTCGAGGGCTCGGGGGAGAACGCGAAGACGGTCGGGATCGGCATGACTCCGGGTGACGGCAGCTACGCCGAGCCGTACTGGTACGTCAACGCCTGGCCGTTCCCGAAACGGGCCGAGCTCCCCGAACTCGCCGGCCATGGCCGTTGGCACACCGAGGGCTGGAACGGCGCCGTCCTGACCGGCTCCGATCTCGTCGCCGCCGGCAATGGCGAGGCGCAGGCCGCGAGGCTCGACGCGTTCTTGGAGAGCGCCATCGCCGCCTCCCACACGTTGCTTGGGAAGGGCTAGCCTGCATCTCTCACCAGCCTCTGCTGCGGCAGCGGCAAAGCCGCGCCTGGCGTGACCGAGCCCACCGAAGAGGGAACCTGCGAGAAGATTAGGCATTTCTCTCGCCATTGCGCACGTCGCCGGACCGAGTGGGCGCCCGAGTCACGCACTCTGGAGTTTCCCGCGATCTCCCGGTCGACTCGCGGACAGATCGAGTGGGACCCACGCCCCTGCTTGAGAATGGGAGTCTGCCGATGGTATCGTTGGAGTACTCGCCGCTCCGACCATGACCAGGAACGTTCTGCCTTGCTCCGAGCCTTCAGCAACCGCGCTGCCCTTGCCGCCCTCGTGATTGTCGGACTCTCGCCTTCCGCCGAGGGGCAGTTCGTCGACCAGACGATCTCGTCGGCGCTCTTGAGTCTCTCACCGAGCTGGGGGGCGATCTTCGCCGACGTCGACGGCGATGGTGATCTGGATCTCTACGCCGGTCGCCACGCGAGCCTGCCTGTCCTGTACGGGAACGACGGTACCGGCCGATTCAACCCGATTCCCATGCCGTGGACCGAACCCGTCGATCGTCACGGGGGGGCCATCCTGTCGCTCGACGAGGACGATGACCCCGACATCTTCGTGACGCACGGCGGGGCGGGCGGCAGCGGCTCGGAGCCGAACGAGCTGTACCGCAACGACGGTTCCGGAGAATTCGTCTCCGTCGCCGCGAGCGCCGGCCTCGACGACCCGGACGGGAGGTCGCGGGCTGTCGCCGCCGCGGACTTCGACGGAGACCACCGCGTGGATCTCTGGGTGGGGAAGGCCCCCCGGGCGCAGAGCCCGAACTCCCTGTATCGCAACGACGGTACGCTGATGTTCACCGACGTGGCCGCCACGGTCGGACTCGACGAGGGGCTCGGGACCGTCGGGGGTCTCTGGGGGGACGTCGACGACGACGGCGATCCTGACCTGCTGGTCGGGGGGGAGGAGTTTGCGCGTCCCACGGTCCTGTACCGAAACGACGGCGGTTCGTTCGCCGACGTCTCGTCCATCTTCGCGCCGGCCCTCCCCGTGATCTCCGGAGCGGACTTCGGGGACATGGATGGCGACGACGATCTCGATCTCGCGGTGTGCGACGGCAGCGTGGGGCTCTTCGATGTCTTCACCGAGGGGGACTCGGTCACCTTCTACTTCAACACCCGCTGGGCGGACGACGGAGTCGACGGCTTGACCATCCCCTCCACCGCCGACACGCTCTTCGCACGCCTCCGCATCCGAGGATTCGACGATCCGGACCTCGTCTTCCTTGGCCCGGACGAGATCAACCCGCCCCCGTCGATACCCATGATCCTCACCGACGAATACGTCGGAGCCCCCGCGTTCACGCCGGGAGTCGATCGGGGCATCTGGGTGTGGCGAACGGCGCCCGCGGGGGCCTGGGAAATGAGGTGCTCGACGCCCCTTCTCAACCAGGACGCATTCGACGGCTGGTTCGAGGACGGCTCACCCCTGAGCGGCGTGGTCGCGCACAATCTGGAAGATCCGGGTTTCGTCCCGGGGGGGCCCAGGGTGTGGCGGAATGACGGCGGAGCGTTCACTGAAGTCACGACTGCGCTCGGCCTCCCGATGATGCTGAATCCTCGCGACATCTCATGGGTCGACTACGACAACGACGGCGACCTGGATCTCCATGTCGTCGACATGGGGACGTCCGCGACGTTGAACGCGCCCGATGCTCTCTTCCGCAACGACGGCGCCGTCTTCTCCGACGTGACCTCGCTCGAAGGCGTCGAAGGGGGCGTGAAGGGGCTCGGGGACGGCGCGGTGTGGGGCGACGTGGACCGGGACGGCGATCTCGACGTCTACGTGCAGCAGGGCGCCGGTCCGCTCGCGTTCAGTTTTGCCGCCCCGTCTCTGTTCCTCGAGAACGAAGGACCGAGGGGAAACTCCATCCAGATCGACCTGGTCGGGCGCGCTTCCGGGGCGCCGGCCATCGGCGCTCGGGTGACGGCCCATCTGGGGAGGGACGTCGTGCGGCGGAGAGTCTCGGCGAACGCCTGGCGGGGGTTCGCGGATCCGCTCACGGTTCACCTCGGGCTGGGGGGCGCCCTCGGAGCCGACTCGCTGACGATCGAGTGGCCGGCGGGAGGCGTCGAGGTCTATCGCCCTCTGGCGGCGGGCCAATACCGAATCAAGGAGGGCCGGGAGGTGACGTCCCTGGACATATTGACCGCGTCTCCCGACAGTCTCGCCCCCACCCAGACGGGCGCCCTCGACTTCGAGGTGAGGGACTCGACCTCGGCCCGGGTCAGTGGAGAGGCGACGAACTTCACGCTGACGAGCCTCGGCGGTCTGCTGATTCCCGAGGGCCCCGCCGTGGAGAACGCCGACTCGACCTACACGATTTCCTACGCCAGCCAGCTCGCCACGGGCGTGGACACTCTGGTGGTCACGGATCCTCTCTCGGCTCCGCCGCTGTCCGACTCACTGGAGGTGCGGATCACGGTCTACCCCGATACGATCCGTCTCTCGTCCGACGGTCCGCCCCGTGTGCACTGGAGCGACAGCCTCGTGATCCGCGTCTCCATTCTCGATCCCAACGGAAACCGCCTGCTCGACGAAGGAACTCCCTTCACCGCGGTGAGTCTGCAGGGCCTGGGTTCGCTCTCGGGGAGCCAATCGCAGAGCGACTCCAGCTACACGCTGGGCTATGCGGCGAGCGCGGGTGCCGGGCTCGCGGTGGACACGCTCGTGGTCTGGGATCCGGAGACGGTGTCCGTCGACCGCGACTCGCTCGCGGTCGAGCTCACCGACACGGCGATCATCGACAGCATCGTGGATGTCGAAGACGATCAAGGAGGGGAGGTCCGCGTGACCTGGCAGCGGGATCTGCACGACACCACCGCTGCCGCGACGCCGATCACGCACTACACCGTCTTGCGCCGCATGCCGGGCGGAGGTTGGGAGACGGTGGGTCCGACCGTGCCGGCATCGGCGCAGGAGACGTACACCGCCATCTTCCCCACCTCCTCCGACAGCACGGGGTTCTTCGGGATCCCGTGGCAGGTCTACTACGTCTCCGCTCACACGGCGGTTCCCGAGGTCTTCTTCGATTCCGCGCCCGACAGCGGGTACTCGGTCGACAACCTCGCCCCCGGTCCGCCGGGCCCCGTGACGTTCGTCACTCCCGATCGAATCGAATGGGTGGCTCCCGTCGACACGAACTACGTCAACTTCCGGGTGTACGCGTCCGAGGATTCCGATTTCGATCCGGAAACGGACACCGCACTCGGCATGACCGTCGATACCGCTTGGGAGCCGGTGAACAGCCCGTTCGCCTTCGTGACCGCCCGAGACGCGGCCGGCAACGAGAGCACGCCTTCGGGGGCGGCGAATCCCACCCCGACCCCGGAGGTGACGGCGCCCCACCGGTCCTTCCTCAGCGGAGGAAGGCCGAATCCGTTTCGGAGCACGTCGCGAATCGACTTCGGGATCCGGGAAGACGGCGTGGCGCGGCTCGTGGTCTACGACGTGCGGGGCCGACGCGTCCGGGTTCTGCACCAGGGTTTCGTGGCGGCGGGCCGCCACTTCGAGCTCTGGAACGGAATGGACCACGCGGGAAGGCGGGTGGCTCCCGGCGTCTACTTCGTCCGTCTGGAGTCGGGCGCCTTCCGGTCGACCCGGAAGCTGGTTCGACTCCGTTGAGCCCCCCTCGAAATGCGCCTCGCGCCGCGATCGCACTGTAACCGTCTGCCGGCACGGTCGTTCCGGAACGGGTCAGGCGTCGGCCGGTAATTGACTCTCCGAAAACGACCGGCTAGACTCCCATGCCATGCTCGCAGAGGCGTCTTTGACCGTGCCCTGTCCGGTCTCCCATCCATCCTCGAAGAGGAGATCCACATGACGTCCGCCACCATCTGCGGCCTCTTCATGAGGGCGATCCGGATCGGATCCGTGACCCGGCGATGCTTCTGCGGGGGCTCGGTTTCCTTGCTCCTGGCTCTGGGATCTGCGTGCACCGGTGACTCCACCGGCTCGGGAGCGGACGACTCTCCGCCCGGACCCGACTCCTCGAACGTCGTGGCCGTGTACCGGGGCGGCGTGGTTCACCGCGCCGAGTTCGACCGCTTTGAAGAAAAGAAGACGCCGAAGGCGCAGGACATCCAGATCGGCGAGGTCGAGGAGACGGATTGGCGTCTCTCCACCATTGCCGAGATCGTGGTTCGCAAAGTTCTCGAAGCAGAAGTTGCCGCCGTCGATCCGGACCCTGCGTTGCAGGTCGCAGTACAGCGAAGCTCGAACGGCATTCTGGTCGCCGCCATGATCGATGAGCTGGGCTGGGAGAGGCTCGCGGTGACCCGTGAGGAGTGTCGCGAGTACTACGACTCCCACCCCGACCAATATATCGATCCGAAGATCGCGCGGGCCGACCACCTGTTCCTCCGCGCCGAGGACGCCGTCCTCTCGCCGACCGAGAGGAACGCGGTCCGGGAGAGGCTGGAGGGGATTCGCCGGGAAGTACTCTCGGGCGCCGATTTCACCGAGCTGATCCGACAGCATTCGGAATCCGACGACGCGAGTCGGGGAGGGGTGATGACCCTCAAAGCGGACGCCGACGTGTTCCCGGCGTTCGCCGAAGCCGTGTGGGCCCTCGAGGTCGGGGAGCTCAGTGAGGTCATCGACATCCCCACGGGCTTCCAGCTCGTCAAGATGAGGGAGATCATACCGCCGGTCCACCGGGAGTTCGAAACCGTAGTCGAGTTCGTGCGGCGCAAGGTGCTCGAGGAGAAGAAGAGAGAGGCGCGAGACGACTTCGTCCGCGAGGCCGGTGAGCGCTCCGGTCTGGAGAGGTACTACGAGCGGCTGTCCGATCCTCTCCTCGCCGACGACGAGGTCTTGTTCGTCGTCGGAGACACTCGCTTTACGTTTCGGGACCTTTGCACCGAGTTGACCCCGTCTCTTCGTCCCCACCTCTACAGCGCCCACTTCCCACGAATCCACGAGTTCTTGGACGAAGTCGTGTTGAACACCCTCCTGTTGAGCGAAGCCGAGCGTCTGCAGCTGTCACAACGCAGCGAGATCGCCGCCCAGATCGAGGCGGCCACCCGTGAGATCCGGTATCAACGGGGTCTGGACGCGCGCTTGCAGGCGAAGGTCTCGAAGGTCCCGGACGAGGAGCTCCGCGAGTTCTTCCGGCAAAACGAGCAGCGCTTCCAGACGCTCCGTACGCAGGATCTGGACGTGATCCTGGTCAAGCCTGAAGAAGACGAGCCATTCTGGGCGACGCTTCGGCGGGCCGAGGATCTCGTGAAGCGGATTCGAGGAGGAGAGGACTTCTCGGACCTCGCCCGAGCCCACTCGGCTCACTACTCCGCCGCCAATGGAGGTCGCCTGGAAGGGCTGACCGACGCCGCCCTCGTGGGAATGGTGCCCGGTCGCCCCGCCTTTCGCGCGGAGCTCAAGAAGCTCGCCGTGGGAGAGGTGTCGGATCCGATGGTCGCGGAGTGTTACGACACGAAGGCGTTGCGCTACACGCGTACCGGCGTCCTCATCGCACGTGTCGTCAACGATTATCCTCCGGAGCAGAAGACTTTCGAGGAAGTCCGGGATGCGGTCCTTGGCAACTATCTGCGCGTAAATTTCCAGCGCATCGAGGCCGAGGTTCGCCGGGAGATCTTGAAGAACGCCGCGATCGAGATCGACTATGAGAACCTTCCGGCGATTTGACAGCGAGGTGCGGTCCCCGATGACCATCACTCGCGTGATCCTCGCGGCCTTGCTGTTGACGTGTGGCTGTGGCGATCGCGATCGCCCGAACGTTCTGCTCGTGACCTTCGATACGACCCGGGCGGATCGACTGAGCTGCTACGGTTACTTCGAGCCCTCCTCGCCGAACGTCGACGAGCTTGCCGAGAGCGGTGCTCTCTTCCTGAACGCCTTCACCACGAATCCCATTACCCTTCCGTCCCATACGTCGATCATGACCGGAACGTATCCGCTCTACCACGGCGTCCGGGACAACTCGACCTATACCGTGCGGGAAGACGCGACGACCTTGGCCGAGGTTCTCGCCGACGTGGGCTACGACACGGCCGCCTTCGTGGGCGCGTTCGTGCTCGACTCTCGGTACAATCTCGATCAGGGATTCTCTCTCTACGACGACAGGATCGACGAGAGCTGGTCGAAGGACGAGATGGATTTGCGGGCGCGGAACGCGTTCGGTTTTCCGGAGCGCAAAGCCGGAGCGGTCACCAAGGTCGTCCTGGATTGGCTCCGAAGGCCGAGGTCCGAACCGTTCTTCGCGTGGGTCCACTACTTCGACCCTCATCAGCCGGTCAACCCGCCCGAGCCCCATCTCAGCTTCTTCAGCGAACGCTACGCGGCGGAGATCGCCTACGCCGACGAGCAACTCGGTCAGATCTTGGTGGAATTGAAGAGGCAGGGGGAGTACGACCGGACGTTGATCGTGGTGACCGCCGATCACGGCGAGGGCCTCATGGATCACGGGGAGCCGACGCATTCGCTGCTCATCTTCGATACGACCATGCGCATCCCTCTGGTCGTGAGGGCGCCGGGGTCCGCCCCCGGCCAGCGTCTGGATCCGCTGATTTCGATCGTCGATGTCATGCCGAGCATTCTCGACCTGCTCGGACTCGAGATTCCGGACGTAGTGCAGGGCGAGTCCTTCGCCTCGCTGATTCGCGGACACGACGGCGGGAGCTCCGACCGGAAGATCTACATGGAGTCGCTCGTCGCCGCTCTGCAGTGCAATTGGGGCGCTCTGCGTGGTCTGCGGACGAGCACCGAGAAGCTCATCCACGGGCCGAATCCCCGCCTGTATGCGGTCGGAGACGATCCGGGGGAGGTCTACAATCTCGCCGAGCGCGAGCCCGAGAGGCTGGAACGGATGACGGCCGAATTGGAGCGCGGTCTCGTTCACTGGGCGTCACAGGATGCGGCCGAGGCGATCTCTGCTCCCGACGAGGAAGTTCTGCGAAAGCTCGCGGCGCTCGGCTATGTCGCGGGGGGCGGGGGGGCGAGAGGGATCGAGGACTCACTGTCCGAAGTCGAGGGCAAGGCGGATCCCTATGAGAATCAATCCCTGTTCGACCGGATCTCCGTTGCCCGCGAGGATCTTCGAACCGGGAACGTCGCGGAGGGAATCCGCGGCCTGAATCGTGTGCTCGAAAGCGATCCCGGAAACGCTGCCGCGCTGATCACTCTGGGGAAGGCGTACTTCCTGGAGGTCGGGAGAAGGGATCTCGCCCGGGAGTATTTCGAACGGACCCTGGAGGCCGATCCGTACAGTGAGGAGGCGCACAGGTTTCTGTCCAGAATCTCGCGGGGAGAAGGCGATCTCGAGGGGGCCCGCCGGCATGCGGAGGCGATCCTCGAGTTCCAGCCTCATTCGGTCTCCGCGTTCTACGAGCTGTCGGCCATCTGCGAAGCCGAGGGTGATCTGGTCCGGAGTCGCGAGAATCTCGAGAGGCTTCTGGCGATCGATCCCACCCACGTGTACGGACTCGTGGCGCTGGGGGCCTCCCATGTGGGTCAGGAGGAGCTCGACGAGGCCGAACCCCATCTCAAGCGGGCTCTCAACCTCGCGCCCGACAGTCCGCACGTGCTCTACAACGTGGGGATCTGGCACTGGGCCGAGGGTGACATCGACGAGGCCCGTTCCGGACTGGCGCGTGCGGTCCGGCTCGCTCCCTCCCATCGCGACGGTCTCTATGCCCTCGGAAGGCTGCTCTACGAGCAAAACGATGCGACTCGCGCTCGTGAGTACCTCGTCCGGGCCGGAGAATTGACTCCGCCCGGAGATCTTCGAAGGGAGATCGACGAACGGCTGGAGAACATCGACGCGTTCCTGTCACAACAGGGAGCCGGGAACGTCTCTCCTTGACTCGGGAGCGCGCCTCGGTGGGCACTGCCGCACCTCACGCGCTCGAGAGGGCCGTTGGGGCGGGCGTCCGCGCCCTTGCCGATCCTCGGACCCCTTGGGAGACTGTTGCGTATTGTCGCGGGAAGGCACGACGTGCACAAGATCTTGTTGTCCGGGGGACACCACAACAACAAGATCTTGTTGTTGCCCGCCGTGAATCGATCGTTGCGCAACCGGCCCCTGACCCGCATCTCTCACGAGGCTCGCCGCGAGGCCGCGGGCGGTCCAGACCCCTCCTGCGGCTTGAGAGCCCACAAGTCGAGAATCCGGGCCGACGAGCCCCATTGGGCCGCCGTCGGGAGATGGAAACCCATATATTCTCGGTTTTGGGCGATTTAGAGAGTTTGAGTCGCGTCGGGGAAAGTGCTAGACTGCGGATTGTCTGGTCGGAGCGCTCGGCCGGGCGTGGTCTAGCTAGACCAGTTCCCTTTTCCCTTTCTTTGGGGAGGGCATGGACATGAACAAACGCTTACTCGTTGGCTGTACCCTCGTCGTTCTCCTGATGGCCGGCGTGGCAGGGGCAAACACACTGAAGGGGCGCCCGACCGAGGACGGCCCGTCCCTTCCGGACGTGACCGCGCTGCCGGTCTGTGCGATGCAGAAGGGCTTCGTCGTGACCCAGGGGATCGGTTGCAGCAACGCCTCCGGTACCAGCGGCGGACCGAACGACGTCGCCGAGATGCTGACCCTGTGCACGGCCGCACCGGTCGATGTCTTGACCTTCTCTTACATCGTCTGGACCCCTGGCATCCCCGGATTCGTCACGGGGTGTGACTTCGCTCTCTGGAACGGCGGTCCTAGCCCCGGTGCCACGGCTTGCGTGGGTCCCGCAGTTCCGTTTGCCACCTTCGGCACGTACTCCATCCCCGTCACCGGCTGCAAGATCACGGCCGGCATGACGGCCGGCGGTCAATTCTACGCCGGCATGAAGCAGTACGGCTCGGGCGGAATGCGCTGGGGCTACGAGGACTTCGCGCCGAGCCAGGATGCCTGGATTCGCGCGCCGGGATGCGGTGCCAGTGCATGGGCCAATCTCGCCGGGTTCGGACTGCCGGGTGACTGGGTCTTCCGGCTCGTGGTCGATGTGCAGGGCCCGGTCGAGGTCGAGAACTTCAGCTGGGGGCAGATCAAGGCCGATTACCGCTGAGTTGAGCCTCTG
Organism: bacterium; assembly: GCA_025774805.1. GTDB lineage: Bacteria > ARS69 > ARS69 > ARS69 > ARS69 > JALGZR01. Next base: position 23,637 of record JALGZR010000016.1, on the reverse strand, counting down.
ACAGGGTACGCTCGGTCACACGACCGAGTCGCAGTCGAGGGTCCGGAGGTCTTGCGCCTCCGGGCCCTCTTTGCGTGAGGAGCAGGCACCCGCCTTCTCGTCGACGGACTTCGTCGCGGTCCGCCGCGGGGCGCGGCCCGTATCGTGCCCCCGGCGAATGCGCGGGATGGATCGGAGATGAGCGCCTTCGCCGGCCCCCGCCGGGTAGGCCGGCATCGATGTCCTCCCGTCCGGCGGTCTGGGGCGTGACTCCTCGATCCGCGAGTCGCTCGTGTTGTCTCGCCGATGCCCAGCCCTTATCGTTGGCCTCCTCAACGAGAAGCTCGGAGGGTGGGGTGTTCCGCCCGCAAGAAGGGGTCCGGTGAGGCGCGAACAGAGGGGGACACGGGCCGAGGATACGGCGCTCGACCGGGACGCGCGCGAGCTCCACGCGGCCGTGAGCGAGCTGGTGCGGATCTACCAGTTCCGGGACCGCAAGAGAATCTGCTACTTCGACCTCTCCGTGACGCAGTGCTATGCCCTGGGGGTGCTCCTGGTGCGGGGGCCCATGACCTTGAACGCCCTCGCCAGAGAGCTCTACCTGGACAAGAGCACCGTCAGCCGGACGGTCGATTCGCTGGAGGAAAAGGGGTACGTGACCCGGTCGGTCGATCCCCGGGATGCGCGGGCGCTGCATCTGAAGGTGACCCGGGAGGGCCGGGGGATCCACCGCCGGATCGAGCAGGACCTCGTCGACGAGACCCGGAAGCTGGCCGCGGACTTCGACCCCGGCGTCCGACAAGCGACCACTCGACTCATCTCCCGGTTTGCGAGGGCGGCCGCCGCCAGATTCGCCGCGAAGGGGGTGAGCAGATCGCAGAGTTGACGTGACGAGTCTCTCCTTCGGAGGATTTTAGTTGTAGCCTGCAACTTTCGGCCACCGTCGGGGTTCAGGCGGCAGACAAGGAGATACGTCATGTCGAAGAACCTCGGATTCCGGGTCATCCGGATCTTGGCCACTCTCGCCGTCGTGACCCTCGCTTTCGAGGCCGCGTCGTCGGGACCTTGGAGCGACCCGGGCGCTGCCGGTCGCATCGCCCGGATGGGAAAGAACGACAATCGATCCATGGAGCATCTGGAGGCGCTCTGCAACGGGATCGGCGCGCGCCCCGCCGGTTCCAGAAGCCACCAGCGAGCGGCCGAGTGGGCCCACGAGAGGTTCCGGGAGTTCGGACTGTCGAACGTGCACCTGGAGCGGTGCGGTGAGGCCGTCGCGCACCCGGACGCCGAATGGGTGGGTGGTCTGCTGGAGAAGCTCTCCTGGAAGGCGTCGTTCGATGTCGGCGACGAGACCGTCGTGCAGACGATGGTTCCGGTCTACAACGTCGTCGGAGACATCCCGGGGAGCGAGACACCGGACGAGTACGTCATCGTGGGGGCCCACTACGATTCCGTACCGATCGGAACGGGAGCGCTGGACAACGGCACGGGGGTGGCCGCCGTGATGGAGGCGGCCCGGCTTCTGGTGGAATCGGGAGCGAAGCCGAAGAGGACCATCCGGTTCGTCCTCTTTGCCGGCGAGGAGTCAGGGCTCATCGGCTCGCGGGGATACGTCGAGTCGCATCCGGAGCTCCTGCCGAAGATCTCCGCGATGTACAACATGGACCTCGGAACGCACTACATTTCCGGCATCCAGGCCACCGAGCCGCTCGAGGACGACATGGAGGCGATCTTCGCGCCCGCGAAGACCCTGGACCCGGACCTCCCGTTCGACGTGGAGCTCACGGACTGGTTGTTGATGGGAGATCCCAATTGCTGCGTACAGGGTTCTGCGATGGCCGCCGGCGGAGAGGGGGGCCCTCGGCTCATCACCCGGGCGTACCGGCGGACGGCGGACGGCACCCTGCAACCGGTGGAGCTCGATGCGAAGGATCTCGAGGCGCTCGGATCTTGTGGGACGCCCTCCGGGGGTGAGCCGGGGGAGAGGCGAATCGTGATCTCGGGAGGGTGTGTTCCCGGCGCCGGAGACGGAGAGCCGTTGACGATGGACGACCTCGAGGACTTGGGGCTCGTCGCCGGAGGTCGAGAGATCGAGGGGCCGGACGGGACGAAGATGAAGCTCCTCGCGATCGGAAGCAGCGACCAGAGCGCCTTTCTCGCCGCGGGAGTGCCCGGCTTCTGGTGGGCGCAACGGGGCGACAGCACCGTATCCTACCCTGCTCACTCCGAGGAGGACAGGGTCGACAAGGTGATCCCCGCGTACCTGGGGCACTCGGCGACAGTGATCGCGCTGGGAGCGCTCGGGACGGCCGACCTGGATCACCTTCTGTCGCGGGAAAAGCTGACCAAGCCTCGGACCGGGAAGGGCGCGGAGCAGGCGTCGCTGGCGAAGGACTGAGGAGAGCTACTTCCTGCCCGACCGGGGGCTCTTGGGGCTTCTCGGCCGCATGGCCTCCGGCACGCGGAGCGAGTTCCTGCGAACTTCTCGGCGCCGCCCGCGTGCGCACGGCGCCGTGCGGATCGTCAGCCCCGGGGAACGACGACGCTCCCCGCGAGCGACTTGACGCGGAGACACCGGTTCTTCATTGTCCCGCTCGGTCGATTCGTTCCTCGAACGGTCCCCTTGATCCGGGTGGCGAGGCGCCGCGATGCCTCATCCTCCATCATGGCCCGGGGGCGCGTCGGCGGCGTCGCACGCATCCGACGCCCCCTACGCCTTCCGCCACCGGCTTCCAGGGAGAGAGACGCCAAAGTGACATCGGACTTCGTCTCGGCACTGGCAGACGCCCGTGTTCAGCGTGAGCGGGAACGCCCGTCCCTCCCCCTGCTCTTCACGGATCACGAGCTCCGGCGGCTCGAGGAGGCGCGCCGGAGCGTGCGATCGGCGTCTGCGACGATTATCTACTGCGTCTATGAAAACCCGTTCGCGAAGAGCGGTGGGATCTTCGCAGTGGCCGACAACTACTGCTCCGCGCTCGCACGGACGGATCGGGACGTCTTCGTCGTCACCCCCTTCCACAGCAGGCTGAGGACGCGACCCGAGGGCCATGCGGTCCGCCAAGTCGCGGAGTGCGATGTGGCCTTCGCCGGCGACCGGTTCAACGTCCGAATCCTGGAGCACCTGCGCCACGACGTTCGCTGGATTCTCCTGAGCGCCGATGGATTCTTCGAGGCGGATGGCGGGTCCGGCGGAACGGATCCATACGTCAACTCGCAGGAGCCGCGACTGCTCACGGACAGCCTCTTCCTCTGTGCGGCGATTCCGGAGGCGTTGGCCGCCCTGGGGCTGTCACGGGACCTGATCGTTCACGCGCAGGATTGGGAGCTCGCATCTACGGCACTCACCCTGAAGCTCGCCCTGTTGGACGGTCGGCTGGAGAGCGCGGCGGTGGTACTGACCTCTCACAATCCGTATGACAACGCGCTGTCCGGCGAGTCAGTGAGACTCGTCACGGACCGGAGGTACGCGCGGAGGCCGCCGCGTACCGTTTACGAGTGCATGATTCCGTTCACGGATGCTCCCGTGACGACCGTGAGCCGGAACTTCGCGTCCGAGCTGCTGGACGACCCGCTGCAGACGCACCACTTCGCGGATCACCTCCAGGACACCTTCAAGAGCCAGGGAATCGTGGGCGTCGACAACGGACTGTTCGGCAGGCCGGTGTCGCCCTTCTCCGAGGCGGCGCTTCGGGATCTGGAAGAGGGCCGACCGGCGACGATCCTGGGCGAGAAGCTCGCCAAACGCGAACGAATGCTCCAGGTTTTTGCGGAGTACGACGATGCCCGCATCATGGGTCGCCTGGACGCAGGCGGCGGTAGATCGCTGGTCGAACTCCCCGACGACGTGCCCGTGTTTCTCATGTTTGGTCGCTTGGATCCCGGACAGAAGGGCTTCGACGTCCTGGCGCGGGCGATCGAGACGCTCCCGACAGGCCCGCGGCGGTTCATCCTGATGCCGATCATCACCGGAGGGTCGTCGGCCTTTCAGGATGATCTGCACGCTCTGGCCTCTGCGAGACCGGGTGAAGTCGTCGTATACCCCTTCCGCATGGAGCGCGGTTATCTCGAGGCCATGGCGGGCGCCACGTACGCCGTCATGCCGTCGCTCTACGAGCCTTTCGGCGGCGCCACGGAGCCCTACTTGAACGGCACACCGGTGGTGGCGCGCGCCACGGGCGGACTGGTGCGGCAGGTGGATGACGGCGTCAGCGGCATTGCCTATCGCGAGGCGGTGGAGGGAACCGGCGCGGAGTGGAAGGCGATTCAAACGGCGACGACACCGCAGGCGCGAATGGAGGTCCCCACGTACCGCGGAATGGTATCGGCGTTGACCGCGTCGCTGACCCGGGCCGGCGAGATCTACCGGATGCAGCCCGAGACCTACGCCGCGATGCTCGGCGGCCTACTGGAGAAGGCCGAGACGTTTTCGTGGAGCCGCACGATTCGGGAATACGCTGCGGTCTACGAGCTGGCGACGACGTAGTTCCGCCCTTTCTCGGGTCGCTGTTGACGGCAACCTGCGACCAAAGGGACCCGGTCCCGGTCGAGAACGCGACCCGGGGACGAGCAAGGATCCTCGATCCGGCGGGAGGAGAGCCCCCGAGAAGAGGCCCCCCCCACCGGTCCTCCCCGCAGTCTCCCTGTGGTAAAGTGGACGGTGACGTCCTGATTCCGGAGACCCCGGAAGGAGCGCGACACCCATGGCCGCCGCCGTCGCCATCCTGGAGCAGCCGGCCCTGGTGCTCAACCGGCACTGGGTGCCGATCCACCTCACGACGGCCCGGCACGCCATCACGCTCGTCTACCAGACCGTGGCGCGGGCGGTGGACCCCGCCGACTGCTCGCTCCACCGGTTCCAGTCCTGGACCGACCTGCGGGTGCCGGAGACCGCGCCCTGCATCCGGACGCCCTCCCTCCGCATCCCCGTGCCCGAGGTCGTGGTTCTCGAGCGATACGGGCGCATCCCGCGGCGCACCGTTCCCTTCAATCGGAAGAACCTCTTCGTGCGCGACTTGTACCGGTGTCAGTACTGCTGGGACCGGCTCGACGCGAACGATCTGACGATCGACCACATCGTCCCGCGGGTCCAGGGAGGGGTGTCCTCCTGGGAGAACTGCGTGCTGGCCTGCATCCCCTGCAACCGCCGCAAGGCGCACCGCACGCCCGAACAGTCCCGCATGTCGCTGAGGCGCGCTCCCAGGCGGCCGCGCTGGACGCCGCGCATGCTCTTCACGGGCCTCCCCCGGAGAGCGACGTGGGAGCGGGTGATCGGCGAGGCCTACTGGAACGTGGACCTGGAGGAATAGGTTCCGAGGCTGAGCTCCACGCGCAGGGTGCGACTCGGGGGACAAGCGACGCTCCACTCCGCCGCTCCCTCCACGCCCGCGAGGAGCCCGGTCGCCTCGTTCTCGTTTCGCAATGTGTCCGCGGCCGCGTCGATCGGGAGCTGGACGATCAGGTCCTTCGCCACCATTCCCCAGGCGGCCGCCTCGGCCGTCCATCCCCTTCGCGTCCATCGCACGCCGGCCTCCGCGGCCGCCTCGGCCGTCCATCCCCTTCGCGTCCATCGCACGCCGGCCTCCGCCGACCACGCGGATTCCGGCCCGAGATCCGGATTCGCGCGCCGCGCTCCCCCCGGGCGGTCTCCTTCGAGGTAGAGCTCCATGAGGCGGGGGGCCCGAAACGAGCGGGCGGCATTCCCGGTCATCGCCCAGGCCTCGTCCAAAGGGATCACGGCTCCGATCGTGACGCTGGGCGAGATCCAATCGGCAGACGATCGTTCGTTTGTTGAGCGTCGAGCCCAGTCCAGGCTGCCCGCCAGCCGGAAATCCCCCGGATACCCGAAGGGCCGCTTCATCCCCAGGAGCGCTCCGAGGTCGAGACGGCGGCCCCTCTGGACGAGGCGGATCTCTTCGGGAGCGCCGGGGGTGCCGTCAACGAACCGAACGGTCGTTTCTGTCGCATCCACCCCTTCCCGAGCGAAGACGTCCACTCCGGCGAGCCACGTCCCGCCCTTCCGGGGACGCTCGACGAGGCTCGCGAACGACAGATCCGTCGACACGTTCTCCAGCCGCGTCGTGCGGGTCGGCCGCCCGGTCGCCGCGTCGAAGCGTTCCCCCCGGTTCAGAGTCCGCGGACGGTGGATCCCGAGTACCGCCTCCGTGCGCCGTTCCTCGAAATCACGGTGATAACGAACGGACGTAAGCCAATGATCCTCCCCCTCGATCGTGCCGCGTCTCCCGCTTCGCGTCGTGGGTCGGCCGACCCCATCGGCCGTCGACGCCAGGGCGACGATCCGGACGGATCCCGGACCGACCGAACGTTCGGCGACAAGGGCCCCTCCCGTGTTCTCGAAGCCGGAGTTGTGGGCGTCCCCCTCCGGCCGCCCTTCCCCCGACGGAAACGCGTAGTCGTCGTGACTCCGGCGGAACCCGCCGAGCGCGGCCCGCCATCCGTCGGTCCGGCCCCCGGTCGCGCCGGCGACCGAGTCGGGAGAGATGACCGCGACGAGCCTGAGGAGACATGCGGCCTACACTTTCACGGCGGCGAGCGTCAGGTCGTAGGACTCCTCGGGAACGAAGGGGACCTCGGACATCCCTCCCCAGATCCGATCGACCCGGAACCCGGCCCGCTCCAGCGCCGCCTCCATCTCCGATCGTTTCCAGGGGCGGTGCTTCCCCTGACGGGCGGAGCGGATCTCGACCGGGGGATCGGCCCCGGGGCGGAGCGTGAGCGTGACGGGGTAGAAGTCGAGATCGCCGTCGGGTCGGGGGGTGAGAATTCGAAGGAACACGATCTCGCCGTCTCCCTCCTCTTCGGAAAGGGGGCGGAAGTTCACGGGCAGATACCGGATCGCGCTTGCCAAGATGCGCTCGTAGTTCAGGATCTGCAGGAGGAACGTCCCACCCGACCGCAGCGCGGCCGCGATTCCCCGAAGCCACGAGTCGAGCTCGCGGCCGTCCTCGGCGAAGGCGAACATGTTCCCCAGACAGATCGCCGCATCGAAGGGCGCGTCGGGAAGGCCGCCGGCCTCGGCGGCGACGCATCGCTCGTAGCGCGCCGACCCGGCCCCTTCGATCGCGCCGGCCAGCGTCGCGGCGTTCTCGATCATATCCTCCGAGAGGTCGATCCCGACCGCCTGCCAGCCCTGCTCGGCGAGATGTCGCGTGTGCTCCCCCGTTCCGCAGCCGACGTCGAGAACCCGTCGACCGCCCGCTTCCCCCAGCACCTCCCTCAAGAAGGGAGACTCGCGTCGAATCCGCTCCTTCCACGCGATGACGCGACGGTACTCGGTCCGCGTGAAGATCTCTTCCCTCGATTCCTCGGCCATGCCTCTCTCATCCCTCTCTGATAGACTGCGGGCCGAAGTCGAGCGCACCGACCCGCCGGGGGCGGCATACCCCTCCAAAGGGCCCCTCCGCAGAGTCCTTCCGAAGGCCGGAGTCCCCATGACCCCGAACCCGGATCTCGCCCGCCGGATCCACGAGCGCATTCGCGCGGCCCTGGACGCGGGCCGCCCGCCGCAGATCGTCCTCGATCTCGACGGCACCCTGTTCGACAACGTCCCCCGAACGCACCGAATCCTCCTCGAAGTGACTCGCGAGCTCCTGGGCCCCGACGACGACATCACCCGCATGGTCGAGGGGCTCGAGGAGGGGGACTTCGAGTACAGCCCGGTCGACACGCTACGCAGTCAGGGGGTCCACGACGAGGAGGTCCTCTTCCGGCTCCGGGACGCGTGGGCGACCCGTTTCTTCGGCAGCTCCTATCTCGGTCACGATCTGCCGCTCACCGGCTCGATCGAAGCGGCGAAGACGTGGTGGGAGACAGGTGCGGAGCTCAACTATCTCACGGGCCGCCACGTTCCGGAAATGGTTCTTGGCACCTGCTCTTCTCTCCTGGACGCGGGCTTCCCGCTGGGAACGATTCGGACCCATCTTCTCATGAAGCCGGCCGCGGAGATGAACGACGTGGAGTTCAAGGTCGAGGCGGTCGGGTTGATCCGGAACAAGGGACCGATCGTGCTGATCGTGGACAACGACCCGCGCGTCCTGAATCCGCTGGCGGAGGCGGTGCCCGAGGCGATTCCGGTTCGGGTGAGAACCCTCCACCCGAAGGACGCCCCGACCCTGGCCGACGGGATCCCGGTGGTCGACGACTTTCGCGCGCTGGTGGCCGGGTAGTCGACAGGCCGCGTCGACGGGGCCTGCCTGCGGTGGAGCGGCGCCGGCGGGGCCGGGCGTACCACGAAAAGAAAGGACCGGCTCGACGCCGGCCCGTGCCGCACTCTGATGGGTTCCGATCTCCGGGGACGCTCGGTCCGCCGGGGCTCGATCCGCTCCCGGCTAGCGCGCCCTCCGCCTCGAGATCTCGATCCCCAGCCGGGCCATCTTCTTCCCCAACCCGCGATAGGAGATCCCCAGGATCTCCGCGGCCTTCTTGCGCACACCGCCCGCCTTCTCGAACGCCCGGAGGATCTCCTCGCGCTCCGCATTCTCCATGCGCTGGGCGAGACTGCTCGCCCCGGCCCCCGCCGTCACCCTCAACGCCTCCCGACCGTCCTGGCCCCGGAGGGTGGAGCCCAGCGGTGCGCTGTCCAGGATGATCTCGGCGCTCAACGTCGAGGATCCGCGATTGAGCGCCACGGCCCGGTGCAGCAGCGACTTCAGCTCGCGGACGTTGCCCGGCCAGTCGTGGGTGGTGAGAAGGCGCCAGCCGTCCTCGGTGATCTCGGGAACGGGGGTCCGCTCGATCGCGCAGATCTCCTCGAGCAGAGAGAGGGAGAGCATGCGCAGATCCTCGACGCGATCGCGCAGGGCGGGCACCTGGATGATCCCGCAGGTGAGGCGGTGGTGGAGATCCTCGAGAAACTTGCCCTTCTCGACCAGCGCGAACAGATCCCGGTTCGTGGCTCCGACGATGCGCGCCTCGACGGGGACCCGTTGCGTGGAGCCGACCGGTCGGATCTCCCGGTAGTCGAGAACATGGAGGAGCTTCGCCTGGAACTCGAGGGAGGTCTTGTCGATCTCGTCGAGGAACACCGTCCCGCGCCCCGCCTCCCGGAAGATCCCGGGATGCTCGCGCTCCGCCCCCGTGAACGCTCCCTTGCGGTGTCCGAACAGCTCGGACTCCTGGAGGTGGTGCGGCAGCGCCGCGCAGTTCACGGGGAAGAACCCGCCTTCCCGCCCGCCATGGCCGAGCTGGTCCAGGGCCTCGGCGAGAAGCGTCTTTCCGGTGCCTGTCTCGCCGACGAGCAGGATCGGGAGGCTCGTCGGGCCGAGCTTGCGGCAGTCCTCGAGCGCGGCCCGGAACGCGCGGGAAGGCCACTCGATGTCCAGGGCCGGGGTGCCCCTTCGGCCCCTATCCCGGTCGCCGCCCGGCGGGCCGTCGATCGTGTCGGACCCGGCCAGGGCGGCCTCCGCCTGCCGGCACATCTCCAGTCCGTGGATCGCGCCGATGCGCTCGAAGAGCCGGCGGGCGCAGCTCAGATGCCTTCGCCTCTCGGAGTGAACGGTGGGCGAGTCGCCTTCATCGGCGGCGAGTACGGTGTCGAAGGCGAGATGGGTCCAGGCCTGCTCGTACGGAACGTTGAGGGACTCGAGCGCGGTGAGGCTCTCCTCGAGATCGCTCCGGGCCTCCGCCTGTCGCCCCGACCGGGCGTGCCAGAGGGCCCGCGTGCGCAGGGCCAGCGTGTGCTCCTTGCGCTCGCCCGCCTTCTCGCAGACGACGAGACTCTTCTCGATCCAGGCGCCCGCCCCTTCCGCGTCCCCCAGTTCGAGAAGCGAGGCGCCGATGCGCCAGCCGAGCTCGGCGACGAGATCCCCCTCGGCGGCGATCGTCTCGGCCTTTCTCCAGGCGACCCGGTACTTTTCGAGAGCGGTTCGGATCTGTCCTCCGAGTCGATCGAGGTCTCCCAGGTCCTCCAGCACCAGGATGTGGTCGCGCTCCCGTTCCCCCGAGCGGGAGATCTCGAGCGCCCCCATGGCGAGCTCGCGGGCCGGGTCGAGTCGGCCCGAGTCGCGCAGCGCCCGGGACGCGGCCAGGCGGGCGGAGACGATCAGGTTGGGCTCGTCGCTCTCCTCGGCGCTCGCCAGGGCGCGCAGAGCGTAGTTCGCGGCCAGATCGAGATCACCGGCCAGACGCGAGGCAATCGAGAGGTGCAGGTTGTTCCGGACGATCGCCGATTGGTGGCCCAGGCGCGTCGCGACGGAGAGCGCCTCCTTGCCGTGCTCGATCGCCGTGTCGTACTGCGCGCGCTGGATGAAGGCGACGCACAGAATGCCGTGCGCGTGCCCCGCCTCGGCCTCGAGTCCGGCGTGACGCGTCTCGGCGAGAGAGCAGTAGGCCGACTCGAACGCCGACTCCAGGTCCCCCAGACGGAGACAGGTCAGAGCGTGCCAGCGCAGCGCAATCGTCAGCCCGGTCGGGTCTTTCAACTCGTGCAGGCGCTCGACGGCGGACCGGGTGATCTCGTGCGCTCGGGCGTAGTCTCCCCGGGAGAGCGCACTGAATCCTCGAAGAGCCTTCAGTCTCTCGCGGAACCGCTCTGGGACCTCCGGGAGCGCGAGGGCTTCGTCCACCACGCGTTCGGCCTCCTCGCTCTGCCCGAGGGCGGCGAGGCAGATCCCGAGGCGCCACCGGAGTTCGGCGCTCGACTCGTCGGTCAGTCCGGAGGCCCGCTCGATCAGAGCGACGTACTCGTCCCGCGCCGGGGCGAACATCCCCCGGTTGAAATGCAGTTCGGCCCTGCGGTGGCGATCACCGAGATTCAACTCTCGGAGCCGCTGCTTCATGAACCGGACTCCTCGTTCAGAATGAGACCCAGATGACAGAGCAGATCCAAAAGCGCTTCGAACCACTCGATGAAGGCGTCCTCGTCTTCCGGAACGGTCGTGTCGAATCCATAGTTCTCGTATTCCTCGGCCTCCAGAAGCGACAGGGCGTCCACGGGGTCGGTCGGCTCGCCGTCCACGATCGCCGAGTATTCCGAGCGGGTATCTTGCGCCTCGATGACCGGAGGATTGACCAGGGAGATCCCGATCAGGAGTAAGAGGGTCAACGAAAGGGTCTTGATGTGTCCGGTCAAGTGCATACGGCTTTCCGCCTTTCTGCGTCGGATTCGAACATCCTGGGGGGACGACAATGGGTGCGAGTCCACTGAGGATGTCGGCAGATCGGCACGGCCCCTTGTCGAGAATCACTCGAAGGAGTCGGGCTCGGCGGACTTGCGGGGATCTCAGCCGCCATTTGATCTTCCCGGGAGCGCCAACGAGCGCGTACAGTGGAGTCGCGCGGGACCGAGGGCTCCCATGCGGGGGGAGGGGAGCGGGACATCCGAGAACATGCCTATATTAACAAATGATGAGAATGGCTGTCAAACCGCACCCGGGTCGCCGCCGGCCCCCGAAAGCTCCGAATCGTAGCTCCAGTGGGGCAAGGCGGCTCTCCGGTCGGAAATTCGCGTCCCTACTGTGTTTGCGGCGGCCAGACCCTCCGAAGGAGAGATGCTAGCCGATGGCTAGAATCTCCACGTCGTAGATGAGGGTCGCGTAGGGTGGAATCGTGGGCTTGTGGCCCTCGGCTCCAAAGGCGAGATCCGATGGGACGATCAGTCGGCGGCGACCTCCAACCCGCATTCCGACGAGTCCCTCGTCGAACCCGGTGATCAGCTCTCCCGCGCCGAGGGTGAGTTGAACCGGGGCCTGCCGGGCTCGCGTATCATCCACGAGCGTGCCGTTCGTGAGCCAACCTCGACAGTGGATCTGCACGCGGGAGCCCTTCCGTGCCGCCTTTCCCGCGCCCGATTCGACGTCCAGGTACTCCAGGCCGCTGTCGGTCCTCTGGGTCTCCAGGCCGGGCGGCAGTGTGGGAGGACCCTCGGGAGAGGTCTCGGCGATGGGACGGCTCCTTTCGGGTGCGGGTCTCGGAGGCGAGTCGCTTCGGGGACTCCACGTCGGGCTCCGCCTCCGACTCCTCGCCTCCGAGGCGATCGGTCGCAACGAGTCGGTCGGACCGGTGTCGCGCCAGTCTCGCGATTGTATACGGTCCGGCGGTCCTGACCGCAGAGAAATCCCCACCGCGCCCGGTCGCCTCCCGAGGTCGTCCGCTCTGGCCTTTCGACAGGTCCCGGTTGATCGGCCCTTTTCGAGAATGATAGAATGGGAAACTGGAACCTCCATCCACCCGGCGGAAAGTCGGCTTCGCCTCTAGCCCGTGAATCGAGCCTCTTCTCGTGAACTTCACCGCCGAATACGCTGACAAGACGGTTCTCGTGACCGGAGCGGCCGGGTTCGTCGGCTCCCACCTCGTCGACCGGCTCGTCGAGCTGGGCACCCGGGTCCGGGCCCTCGACGATCTCTCCGACGGCGATCTCGACAATCTGAGGCTTTCGGAGAATCGGATCGATTTCATCCACCGGTCGGTGGCGGATCCGGGCGGACTGGACGACGTGGTCGGGGGCTGTGACTTCGTCTTCCATCTGGGAGCGAACGCCTCGGTGCCCCGGTCGGTGGAGCGGCCCGACGTCGACTTCGAGTCGAACGTCGTCGGCACGCACCGCATTCTGGAGTCGATCCGACGTACCGGAGCCGGTCCCCTGATCTTCACCTCCTCCGCGGCGGTCTACGGAGAGCCTCGCACCCCGGCCATGGACGAGGACCATCCCCGAACCCCCATCTCGCCCTACGCCGGCACGAAGCTCGCCGGCGAGCATCTCGTGGCCAGCTACTGCCGGTGCTTCGGGCTCGATCGCCGAACGGTGAGGATCTTCAACACGTTCGGCCCCCGGCAGCGGAAGTACGTGATGTTCGACCTCCTCGAGAAGCTCCGCAAGAATTCGAGCCGTCTCGAGATCCTCGGCTCGGGGGACCAGGTCCGCACCTACAACTACGTCGCCGATACGGTGACCGCGTTCCTTCTCGTGGGGGTGCACCCGGACGCGCGGGACAACGTCTACAACATCGGCGGGACCCGAACGATCAGCATCCGAGAGGTCGCCGCCCTGATCATCGAGCTGCTCGGAATCGATCCCCCCGAGATCATCTACACCGGAGAGAGCTGGAAGGGGGACATCCAGCGGCTGTGCGGAGACATCGGCCGCCTGCAAGGAATCGGGTACGAGATCGAGGTGGGGCTGGAGAAAGGCCTCCGTCGACTCATCGACTGGCACGCCGAGGAGTACTCCCCTCCCTGGGCCCGTGCCCGGTCGAGCACCCGATCGGGGGGAGGATCGACGTGCGGGTCGCCCTGACCTGCCACTACCCGGTCGATCCTCGCTTCGTCCCCGGAGGCGTGACCGCGGTCGCGCACTATCTGGCCCGGGGGCTCGCCCGACAACCCGACGTCGACCTCCACGTGATCTGCTGTCAACCCGACGTCGTGCGCGACGCCGTCGAGATGCGAGATGGCGCAACCGTTCACTTCCTCTCGACCTCCGGTCGATTCACGTTGCTCACGAACGCGTGGGCGGAGCAGCGCAAGATCCGCGCGGTCCTCGACGAGATCGAGCCGGACGTCGTTCACGCCCAGGGACTCGGGCTGACGACCGCGGGGGCGGAGACGTCGGGGCGCCCGTACGCGGTGACTCTCCACGGGATCACGTGGAAAGAGGCGAGCATTCACCATCGGTCGTGGATCAAGGAAGCCCGGGGAAAGATCCGGGCTCGCCGCCATCTCGAACAGATCCGGCGCGCCCGATACGTCTTCATCACGTCGGGGTACGCCGCCCGGATGCTGCCGTCCGAGAGGAGCTATCGTGAGTTCGTCGTGAACAACCCGATCGGCGAGGAGATCTTCGAGATCCGGAATGACCCCGCGGGACCTCACGTGCTCGTGGTCGGGGGGATCCGCCACCGGAAAGATCCGCTCACCGCGGTCCGGGTCCTGGAGCGTGTGCTCGAGGAGGTGCCTGACACCAACATGCACCTTCTCGGACCGCCTTCGCGCACGCCGCTCGACCGGGAGGTGGCGGATTTCGTGGAGGCGCGCGGTCTCGGCCGAAGCGTGAAGATTCTCGGTCTGGTTCCCGATGAGCGGCTCCACGACGAGTACCGGAAGGCCTCTCTTCTCCTGCTGACGTCGCTGGAGGAGACGGCGCCCATCGCGATCGGCGAGGCCTGTGCCGCGGGGATCCCGGTCGTCGGCACCGACGCCGGGGGCATTCCGTACATGGTCCGAGAAGGGGAGACGGGGTACGTCCGCCCGATCGGGGACGTCGACGCCCTGGCCGAACGGGTCGTCGCGATTCTCCGCGACCGGGATCTGAGGAATCGCCTGGCGGTGAGGGCACGGGAGGTCGGTCGCGAGGAGTTCGACCTGGACCGCATCGCCCAAAAGACCGTCGATGCGTACCGGGAGATCTTGGCGGAGGCCTAGCCTGCATATCTCACCAGCCTCTGCTGCGGCAGCCACGACTATCCGCAGCCTCACGACGAGCCTGGTGAGATTTGCAGGCTAGCTCCATTTGTCAGGCCGGCAGCATCCGCCGCGAGCCGGTCGTCATGGGCGCGCGGCGCTAAGCCGGCAGGATCCGCTGCTCCCACGCCGCCAGGAGATCCGCCTCCTGTTCCGCCGTCAGGCCCGCCGCCAGCGGCCGGCGCCGGGAACGCGTAAGGTGCCAGGCCAGCGTCTCCCGTACCGTGTCGGCCACCGGACGAATCGCCAGCCCCGCGCCCCGCGCCTTCCGGCAGTCGAGACGGAGAAAGCCACGGTCCTCTCCCTCGTCGGGAATCCAGAGGGGCAGTCCCGTGAACACCGGGACGTCTTGCTCCCTCAGGAATTCGTCCGGGATCCAGATGAACCGCGCCTCCCGGAACTCCGCGGGACCGGATGTCGGGGTGCGAGCGGAGCCGCCCATCCAATCGACGCCACGGAGCCGCCGCGTGTCGGTGAGGACGTCGCGGATCTCGCTCGCGCAGACATCGAGGAACTCCGCGAAGGAGAGCGGACCGGCCGGACCCGTCGCGTTGAACACGCCGGACCGTCTCTCCTCCACCGATCGGACGATCCAGTTCGCGAGGTCCCGCGCGTGGATGAACTGGACCGGACGTTCGGGGGCCCCGGGAGCGGCGATCCGGCCGCCTCGCATCACGCGCGCCGGCCAGTAGGTGAAGCGGTCGCTGGGGTCGTGCGGGCCCACGATCAGTCCCGCCCGGACGATGAGCGATCGCTGTGGGAACGCCTCCTCGATGACTCCCTCGCAGAGGGCCTTGAGCGGGCCGTAGGTTTCGGCGGTGATCTTCTCCACGGTCGGATTCTCGAGAGTCCCGGTCGGGGCATTCTCGTCGACGCCCTCGGGCGGGAACGCCGCGTAGACCGAAGCCGAGGAGATGAACGTGTAGTGATCGACGATCCCCGCCAGCCGCCGAGCGGAGGCGCGGACGATGCGCGGAAAGTACCCACTGGTGTCGACCACGGCGTCCCAGGTCTCGTCGCGCAGGGCCCCGAGACCCCCGTCCCGGTTCCCGAGGATTCTCGGGATGCCGGGGTAGAGACCGGGGTTCGTCTTCCCGCGATGAAAAAGGGTCGGTTGATGGCCGCGGGCGAGGACCGCCTCGACGATGTGCCGCCCCAGGAACTTCGTGCCGCCGAGAATGAGAATACGGAGGATTCGATCCGGTCGCGGGTGCACGGTTCGCAGCGTGCGGCCCGCGCGCTTCATGGAATTCATGGTTTCGTCAACCGTTCGATGATCTCGCGGTAGGGGGGAAACATGCGAAGCAACCGTGCACGTTCCGCCCGCTCGAAGTCGCGAAACTCGAAACCGGGTGCCACCGTGCACCCGACGAGCGCCCAGGTGTCCGGAGCGTCGACCGTCGCCCCGAACCAGGCCCCGGCGGGGGCCAGCGCCTGCGGCCGTTCCCGCGAGTCGATCGCCGTGCCGAGGCGGATCGCCTCGTAACGTCCTTCGGGGTGAATCACGTGAAGCGTGAGCGCCGCGCCCGCGTAGTGGTGCCAGACCTCGTCGGAGCGAAGCCGGTGCATTGCGGAGTGCTCCCCGCTTCTCAGCAAATAGTAGACGGCTGTCGATGCGCGCCGGGGGCCGTCGAACCCCTTTCCGAGAGCGGAGGCGGGGAGGGAGAGGGCGGCGCGATACGTCTCTCGATAGTGACCTCCTTCGGGGTGCGGCTGGAGCTCGAGTCTCTCGATCCAGGTCTCCGCCGTGTCTTCCATCATGCCCTCCGGGATCGCGAAGGGTTCGAACCGCGACCGATCGTCGCAGTCAACAGGGTCAGGTCGTCCGCCGCCGGCCGCCCCCTCGAGTGCTCCTTCACGGCCGAGAGAATCTCGTCCAGCAGTTCCGCCCCGGAGCGCGAGCTCCCGGCGACCATTCGGAGAAGACGGTCCTCTCCGAAGAAGCCCGCCTCGCCCGGGGATTCGGGGACTCCGTCCGTGTAGAGGAGAACGCTCGCTCCGTCGGGGACCGCGATGGTCTTCTGCTCCCACGTCGCGCTCGGGAAGGCGGGGGAGATCAGCGGTCCGGTCGGGTCGAGCCGCACGAGCTCGCCCTCCGCGTCTCGCACGACGCCACAAGAGTGTCCGGCGTTCACGTACTCGAGGGCCCCCGACGGCGCCGCGATCCGGATGCAGATCGCGGTGATGAACCGCGAGTCGTCGAACGAGCGGATTCCGGTTCCGATCCTCCGCACCGTCCCGAGCGCGTCGTCGCTCCCGTGGGAGACGTCGTGGAAGGCGGCTTTGACGACCGCCGTCAGCATCGCGGCCGATGCTCCGTGACCGCACACGTCGGCGATGAGAAGCAGGACGCTTCCATCCCCGACCGCTCGATAGTCGAAAAGATCGCCGCCGACCTCCGTGCATGGAAGGTAGCGCGCCGCGATGGACACGCCCGCGAGCTCGCCCGCCGGGCGAGGGAGAAG
Source organism: bacterium (assembly GCA_025774805.1). Taxonomy (GTDB): domain Bacteria; phylum ARS69; class ARS69; order ARS69; family ARS69; genus JALGZR01. The sequence continues at coordinate 6,781 of JALGZR010000016.1, read as the reverse complement.
ACTCCGCTGCAGTCCGCGGGCATCCTCCAGCTCCGCCTCCAGCCGGCTCGTGTGCTGACGGTTCGCGAGGGTGATGCGTCGTGTCTCGAGACACCGGTCCACCAGGGTGAGCAGCACTTCTCGATCGAAGGGCTTCGGAATGAAGTAGAACGCCCTCTCCCGGATGGAGCGGATCATCTGATTGTCGCGCTCGTGGATCACGCCGGTCATGAAGATCACGTCGAAGTCGGAGCGCCTCTGCCGGAGCTCGCCCAGCAGCTCGAAGCCGTCCGTGTCCGGCAGGCGGATGTCGAGGAGCACGAGATCCGGCTCCGCCTGCTCGACGAGCGCGAGCGCGGCACGGGAATCGCTCGCGGTCGCCACACGATAGCGGGGGGAGAGGATCCGCTCGAGGCTACGGAGCATCCCCGGCTCGTCGTCGACGACGAGTATCCGTTCGTTCACTGCTCCTCCGGAGCATCGACCGCCGACGCGGTCGGCAGCTGGACGCTGACCCGGGTACCCCGTCCCGGTTCGCTCTCGATCCGAAACGATCCGCCGAGATCCCAGAGGATCGAGCGGCAGATCGACAGACCGAAGCCGTTTCCGTGTCTCTTCGTCGTGAAGAACGGCTCTTGAATCCGCCCGAAGTCCTCCGGTTCGATCCCGACACCGGTGTCCTCGATCTCGAGAGCGACGTCCCGGCCCTCCGGCGACGCCCGAATGGTGAGCCGCCCGCCGCCGGGCATCGAGTCGCGCGCATTCGTGGCGAAATTCAGCACGAGCTGCTCGAGGTCGCCCTGCGTGCCCCGCACCGCGGGCAGATCCTCCGGGACGTCGAGCACGATCTCGATGCGGTGCCGCCGCATGCCCTCTTCCAGGATGGAGAGCGTGCTCTCGACCGCTCGGGGCAGGTTCGCCTCCCCGAGCCCCCGGGCGGAGCCCCGGTCGAGTTGCAGCATCCCTCCGAAGACGCGTCGGCAGACCTGGAGCGAGGTCTCGATCTGCTCCAGGTCCTTCTCAAGCACCTCCGCATCGACTCGACCGTCGCGTGCATCGTCCTGCATCTGCTGGACCAGGGGGAGGACGGATCCCAACGCGTTGTTGATATCGTGGGAGACGCCCCGCACGAGATTCGCCATCACGTGCTTCTTCTCCGCGGCGAGCAGGCCGGCCTCGAGGGACTCCGTTCGCCGAAGATTCCGGATCGCCACCGCGGCGTGGGCCAGGAAGCCGCGCACGAGGTCGGCCTCGTACTCCCCGAGCGTTCCCGGCCGACAGGATGCCACCTTGAGCACGCCGAGCACGCCGTCCCGCGTCGCGAGGGGTGCGCAGAGAAGACATGCCTCGCGGCGATCGGGTTCATCGCAGTCCTCTCGGCAATTGTAATCCAGCACGCGGGCGAGCGCGGAGGCGTCCCTCCCTTCCCACTCGATCCAGCGATCGTCCATACGGTCGAATCCGAAGACGTCACCCGATTCCATCAGCGACTGGATTCCTTCGTCGATGTCGCGAACCAGACCGACGTTTCGGCTCTTGCCCTTGCGCCAGGCGATCTGCTCCGCGACGAGCTCCAGAGCCCCCGGGCTCTCCTCGTGGATGAGGAGCGCCGCCGAGTGATCGTAGCGGGTGAGCGAGCGGAGCCCGTGGAGGATTTGATAGAAGAGGTCCTTCGGCCGGAGCTGCTCCAGGATCTTGCGATCGATGCGCGTTCGCACTTCCAGGAGTCGAAGCCGGTCGATCCGCTGAATCATCTTCGACACGATGGCGGCGAACCGGAAGATCCCCCGGCGAGTGGACCGATCCAGTGCGGCCTCTTTCCACCGGAGTCCGATTCCTCCCCAGATGCGCTTCCGCCGTTCGATCGGAGCGATGAACGTGTTCGGCGGTGGATCGGCGGACCGTCCCGCCAGGAGATTCGTGAAGATCTGCGGATCCCACTCCGTCTTCCCGGGGAGTCGGAAGAGGATCTCGGGGCGGTCCTTTCCCGAGCGCTTCGCGGCGACGCAGACCTCGTCCGCGCCGAAGATTTCCCGGGCCAGGCGGAGAGCGGTCTTCAGCGCCTTGTCCGTCTCCCGGATCCGGTCGAGATCGGAGGTGATCTCCGACAGGAGGCGAAGCAGACCCGGCTCGCGACGGGTCCCGGAGAGTGGCATCGCGCACATGGAGAGGGGATCGTAGCACGCGGTACCCGGAAAGCGCGAGGCGGGGGGGCGGGAAGGGGACGGCGGCGGGACGGGGAGACGGGCGAACGGGAGGGAAGCGAGTCGGGCGGTGAGGGAGCGATCCGCACTCGCTCACTGAAGGTGGACGACTCGATGCGTGACTGCGTGGTCGCGTGCTTCCAGCCGGAAGAAGTATACGCCGACCGCGACTCGGTCGCCCGAATCGTCCCTGGCGTCCCAGACCACGGTCCTCCGCCCATCCCCGCTCCGGGCGTTCACGAGGGTCCGCACGACTCGCCCGGCGGCATTCATCACCCGGAGCCTCACGCGATTCGACCCCGGTGGAACTTCGTATCGGATCGTCGTGGAGATGACGAACGGGTTCGGCACGCTGCTCAGGGTGGGCCGGCCGGTCGTGTCGCTCTTGCGGAACGGGACGGCCGTCACCGGATCCGGCTCGGGGACTCCGTTCTCGAACACGATGTCGCGCAACTTCTCCGCCATGTCGAGCGAGAGCTTCGTCCGAGCCGCGTACCCGTCCGTCGTCGTCAGCCCTGTCTGGGAGAAGACCCTCCGCCCCCGGCGCTCGGATGCGTGCCGTCGGGACCGATGAGCGTTCCATGCCACGTCTCCGGTTGGTAGTGGAGGACGAGCGCCTCGAAGTCCACGTAGGGAATGTCGAGCTCCGAGGCGACCGACCGGATCTGATCGTTCGCCAACGCGACGAGCCCGTCTCCGACGTGGGCCGCCTCGGGGGGAATCGTGCTCAACACCGGAATCACGCCGAGGTCCATGTACTCCTGCGCGAAGGCGGCGAGCTCCCCCCTCCACACCCCCGCGTCCCAGGAGCCGTCGTCGATGTCGTTGGTGCCGAACATGATGAGCGCCCAGGAGAACTCGCCGGGCGTCTCGCCGTCTCCCACCTCGACGCCGGCGGGAGGATGGCCGGCGGAGATCGCGTCCCCGATTCTCCACCCACCCTCGTTTCCATACGGGACGCCCTTTCCATGGTCGCGATAGAACGAGTTCGCGTCGGCCGGCTGCTCTCCGCTGTAGGCGAGCCACGATCGAATCGAGGCGTAGTCGTGCCCCGTCTCGTTCGACGACGGCCCGATGAGGGCCACGTTGCGGAAGTAGGCCGAGGACTCCGTGATAGAATCACCGATCTGGCCCATGCGTCCGAGGACCCGGCCGTTCGCGTCCCCGACGGCCCGTACGGCCTGCTGGTTCGCCTTCACGGAGGCCGTGATCGGGCTCATGAACGGTCGGTAGTCCGCCCAGGCCGCCCCCGTCCAGTCCCAGGCGCGGGCGGAGGAGGACGCGGCGAGAAGCGATCCCGCGAGGGCCGTCGTGACGACGAGACGGGACGAACGGCGTCGAAGGGAAGTCGGCATCGCTGCCGAGTCTACCGGTCCCGGGGCCGGGACGCCACGACCGGCGATGACCGAGGAGCCGGAGGGCAGGAGATCCGCAGACCAAGACTCCGATTGCGGAGCGCCTTCGCCGCCGCCCTCATGGCCGCGTCGGTGGCGGGCTGCTCGCACCGGGAGCCGGCCGCCCCGAACGTCGTCCTCATCCTCGTCGACACGCTCCGCGCAAGTCGTCTGCCCTGCCACGGTTACCCGGAGATCGGGACGCCGGGCATCGACCGGCTCGTGCGGGAGGGAATCCAGTTCGAGACGGTGATCAGTCAGGTTCCGGTGACGGCACCCTAGGTCGCGACGATTCTCACCGGAGCCTATCCCCCCCTGCACGGAGTCCGGGACAACGGATTCTTCGCCCTGGACGATTCCGTCGGCACGCTGGCCGAGGTCTTTTCGCGCCGGGGATACCGAACGGCGGCCTTCGTCAGCGCGGCCGTGCTCGAGCGAAAGTACGGCCTCGATCGAGGGTACGCCACGTATGACGACGACATGTCGACCCCGTTTCACTTCCACCGATCGGTGCACGAAGCGCGGAGACCCGAGCACCAGAACATCGAATCGCCTACGGCGACGGGCGGGATGACGAGGCGCGCCGGTGCTTCGAGACGGCGCACGCGAAGACCACGGAGTCCTGGGCGCGGCTGAACCTCTTCGAGTTCTACCTGCGGACGAGGATGTGGGACGAGGCGCACCGCTGGGTCGCGTCGCTCCAAGAGAGATCGCCGTCGGATCCCTGGCTCAAGAGGGCGCGGGCGTTCGTCCACGCGCTCTCGGGACGGCACGAAGAGGAGCTCAATGTGCTGGCGACGATTCCCGCGAAGACCGATCCGACCGTCCGGTTCCGGCGGAACGAGCTCGAGGTCTACCGCCTCGCACCCGAGGCGTGGACGGATCTCGAGAGCGGCCCATTCGCGCGGGCCCTTCCCGCGCTCCGGTCCACGTACAAGGATCATCCCGATAGCGGTGCACTCGCCTGGGCGCTCGCGTGGGCGCTTGCGGAGACGGGAAGCCCGATCCGGGCCGAGAAGCTCCTTCCTGCAACTGAGAGCGAGGATTCATTGCTCGACAGTCAGAGACAGATCGTCCTCGCGCGAGTCGAGATCCTCCGGGGGAACCACCGCGCGGCTCTGGCACGACTCGATCGGGCGGCGAGCGCGACGAGCGGCGTGTACTCACCGTATCTTGCTCGGCTCTGGCTCTATCGGGGGCAGGCGGCCCGAGGTCTGGGCTCGGATCCGCAGGCCCGGGCCCTCTTTTCCAAGGCCCTCGAATACGGTTACGGACGGTACTGGGAGAGAGAGGCCCTCGAGGGAGGAGGGCAAGCGCCGATGGTGCGGAACTAGCCTCGATCCGTCAGAAAATCTCGAGGGAAAACGCACGAGAGCGCGCCAGCCGGGGTCGCGCGCGAGCTTATCTCACGATAAGTGAGTATTGGCGAGGGCGAGCACGGCCGCGGATGGCATGCTATCGTGCGAGCGCCAGCGCTTTTCGCCGAGATTTTCTGACGGATCGAGGCTAGCTAGCATTTCTCACCGAGCGCGACTTTACCTCCGCCGCGGCCGAGACTGATGAGAGTTCCAAACTCGAGCGGTGATCGGACAGGGTCCTGTCTCATGCGATACAATCCGGTGGATCGAGCTCGGGGAACACGACATGGCGATCTCCTACACGATCGATGAAGCCCGCGGAGTCGTCTTCATCACCTGGGTCGGCACGGCCTCGGAAGCCGACGTTGTGCGCACCCACCGACGGCTCTACGAAAGTGAGCAATGGAAACCGGGGTTCCATCAGATCGTCGATGTGCAGAAGGCCCAGCCGGGTGACATTACAATCGACTCCCTGCGAGAGTTGGCCTCCCTGATCGAGAGTTACGTGAGCGGCAAGTGCGAGGGATTCAAGACCGCAGTCATCGCTCCCGAAGATGTTCTGTTCGGGTTGGCCCGTGCCTACGAAGCCGTCAGCGAGGAATCGCCCGAGAACGTGATGGTGTTTCGCGAGCGGGCGTCCGCCCTCGATTGGATCGGAGTCGATGAGCTTTCCGTGGGTTGAACGGTCTCGGCACGAGCGGCGCGGCGCCGCATCGCATCGGACACGCCGTTCGATTCCCGAGCCGACCCTCACCCGCAGATTCCGCTGACGCTCCCGTGATTCCGGACATTCGCTCCATTCTCGCCGCGGACACCGCGGCGACCCCGGAGGGCGAAGTGCTCGGGACGTCCCGCGAGGGCCGGCCCGTGCGCGGCCATCGCTTCGGGGAAGGGGACTTCCGCGTGAGTCTGATCGGCGGCTGCCACGCCGACTGCTCATCGCCGGTGTCGCCTTTGCTCCGCCCTCGCTCGCGAATGCGGAGTGGTGGGACGGCCAGGCTCGTCGCGAGGCTGCGGATAGCCGTGCCTGGCGAGGAAATGGGGTGCTTTCGCCCGAGGCGGCGCCGCAGCCCCGTCGCAGGGCGGAAGCGCCGCAACGACGAAGTCAGGCGCGGCTTTGCCGCTGCCGTAGCAGAGACTGGTGAGATGTGCGGGCAAGATCCCCGTTCCGAGGCTCCGGTCAGAGGTAATAGTCGAGAGCGACCGACCAGTAGAAGCCGGGAAGATCGCGGTCTTCTCCCGACTCGTCCCAGAACGACCATCCGAGCTCGGTCGCGAACGAGAAGTGATCACCCCACGCGATCGGGAAGAGGCGGAGTCCGAGGTGAGGCGAGATGCCGCGGAAGTCCTCGGTGAAGGTGCCCGTCGCGCCGAGGTAGAGCGATCCGCCGGAGTACTCCGAGTTGCCGCGGTGCAGATCCAGCGTGCCCTGGACCGCGTGATCGTTGTCCCACGTCCCGACTCGCGAGAAGCCATAGGTCCCGGCCAGGAGAAGCCGGCGGTGCAGGAGGCAGACCTGCGGGCCTCGCGCCGCGGCGTTCCAGGTCATTCCGATCCCCAGCCGGGTCCGCGTGATCGCGTTCCAGGACTCGAGCGGCTCCTCGAAGTAGACCGTCTCGATGTCGCCGGCCTCGTCGCGCAGGGCTTTTCCCACCTGCGCCCCGTCGGCGACGACGATCCACACCATCTCCTCCGGATCCACGAATGCCGCCACCGCGGAGTCCGCCTCCCGGGGCGTGAGGGCCGCGTACCGCCCCGGGACCGCGCGAAGCTCCTCCGGCCCCAGCCCCACGGAAAGGGCGTCGCCGAGGTGCCACGCCGTGTGGATGGGTGTCCGGTACTGGAT
>JALGZR010000116.1 GCA_025774805.1 bacterium | reverse complement strand
GCGCTGTCGGCGACGGCGGAGGAGATTCGTCAGATCGAGCTGGCCAACGGGGAGACGCTCGAGGGGATCGTGATTCCCGCCTCGGAATGCCCGGTCGTCGTTCAGACCGAGGATCTGTGCCTCGAGGTTCCCCTCGACCGGATCCGGGCGATCGACGGTCGAGAGGACGTCGCGGAGGCGCTGCGTGCGGATCGACCCCCGATGCTCCGGGCCGAGTCGTTCGAGGAGCTGATGAACAACGGGGACGTGCTCCTTCACACGAGCCACTCGCGGGCCAACCGGCGCACGAAGACGAACCACGTCATCACCTGGGGACTCGCGCCCCACGAGATCAAGCTCCTCGAGCACTGGAAAGTCTTCGACGAATTCGGGAACGAGCTCCCGATCCGTACGGAGGAACGGGAAAAAGGCCGGTGGCTCGCATGCGTGAATCTCGTCCGCCCCATCTTGCCGGGGGAGGTCGTTCGCTTCACGCACCGGATCCTGTTCGAGGACCACCTGGTGGCGGAGGGCGATGCCCTCCGGTACCGGCACCGCGGGGACTATGCGGAGGACCGGCTGGTGTCGAAGATGCTCAAGCTCCCGGAGGGCGCGGAGATCGTCTCGATCTCTCCCGAGCCCACGCACCGGTTCGAGGTGGACGGAATCACCTACGTCCACTGGCGGCATTACTACCACAAGGGAGAGGAGACGCCGCTCGAGCTCACGTTCCGTCCGGCCGAACAGGAGAGGAGCGGGTAGCTGCCGGGCCGCACCGGACCCCGGACCCCCACCCGGACCCGCACCCGCACCCGCACCCGGGCCCGCAGGCCCGGGTCGGGGCGTCATCCCGCTCCGCGACAACGCTCGCTCCCGGACGACGACTCCGGAGAACGGCGCGACTTCTTCACGGACCGGGACGAACACCCTCGCGCGTCCGTGGCGACCCGGAGAGGTCCTTCCGGATTTGTCTCCCCCTTCCGCCCGGGGTAGGATTTCGTCGAGCCGAGAGGACGCGGCGCCCGGGACGGGAAGGGAGCGGAACATGAGCCAACTCGGCGTGGTCACCATCAACCGCCCCGTGGGGAAGGGGGGGGGCGAACTTCCCCGATGATGTCATCAAGATCCAGCAGCTCCTGAATCGGGCGGATCGAAGGAACCGTCTCGTCGCGGGCGGGGTGTGCGGACCCGACACCGTGGAGGCGATCCGGGCCTTCCAGAGGCGCTTCATGCGTCGCCCCGACGGGCGGGTGGACCCCTTCCGGCGGACGATCACCGAGCTCAACGTCGCGAGCCGCGGCGGAAAGAAGGGCGCAAAGCGAATCACCGTGTCGCTCCGCGGTCAGCGGCTCAAGGCGTATCAGGCGGGAACGGAGATCTTCCACTTCAACTGCACCACGGGGGACGCTCAGCACCCCACGCCGCCGGGAATGTTCCGGATCTACCGCAAGCACGAGAAGTACGTGAGCCGCACCTACAATCTGCCGATGGACCATGCCATGTTCTTCTACAAGGGCTACGTGATCCACGAAGCGGCGGGGGTGGTCCTGGCGGCCATTCTACGCCGCAGCGGGATGCTCGGCGTGGGCTCCCACGGGTGCGTGCGGCTCTCTCCGGCGAATGCGATGGTGCTCTTCCGCTGGGCACCCCGGGGGACATTGGTCGAGATCACCGCCTCCTGACCCGCGTTTCTCCCCCGCCTTACGACGGGCCCGGCGAAAGATGCAGGCCAACGTCTTCGGAATCAATCCGTTGGGATTTCCCTTCCCCGTCCTGGTCCCTTGACCTCCCTCCGGGGTTCTTCTAGCGTGCATGGCTCACCCAGCTCGTCGCTCCGCCACTCCCCCGGGTGCCCCTCGGAGATCCGGTTTGCGCTGGCGATTCCTCTCGGTGGTTCCCGTGATCGCCCTCGCGAAGCCGTGGGCGTGCGCGCCCGGGCCCGGGCCGAGCCCTCCCGACGTGCTGCTCGTCACGATCGATACGCTGCGCGGAGACCGCCTGGGATGTCTCGGCGACCCCGCGGTCCGGACGCCGGAGCTGGATCGCCTCGCCCGCGGCGCGGCGCTGGCCTACGAGGGGCGCGCGCCGGCGCCGGTCACGTTGCCGTCTCACGTGAGCATGATGACGGGGCTGCCGCCCGTCTCCCACGGCGTCCGGGACAACGGGATCTTCCGGCTGGGGCGTCAGACCGGACACACCGTGGCCGAGCGGTTCCGGGCCGCCGGGTACACCACCGCGGCGTTCATCGGCGCCTACCCGGTGATGGCGAGCTTCGGTCTCGATCGCGGTTTCGATCACTACGACCAGCGTCTCGGCCGGGAAGAGGACAGGTTCGTCTTCATGCGGGAGCGCCCGGCCGAGCTCACCGTGCGCCGACTCCGGCGCTGGTTCGACTCGGAACGGGCCCCGTCACCGGACGGGCCGGTCTTTCTGTGGGTTCATTTCTTCGATCCCCACGCGGACTACCGGCCGCCCGAGCCGTGGCGGCAGCTCTACGACCTCGACCCCTACCGCGGCGAGGTCGCCCACACCGATCGCCAGGTGGGACGGGTGCTCGCGGAGCTCGCGCAGCGCCGGCCCGGGCGCCGGCTCCGGTCGGTCTGCGCGTCCGACCACGGCGAGGGGCTCGGCGACCACGGCGAGACCAGTCACGGCTTTCTCCTGCGCACCTCGACGATCCGGGTGCCGATCATCGCGCGAACCGAAGAGTACGAACCGGAGCTCATTCGAGATCCCGTCTCTCTGGAGCGGGTCTCCGCGACGCTACTGTCCCTCGCGGGGCTCGATCCGCGGGTGAACGCGGAGTCGGCACCTCCCCTGTCGGCCCCGCCGACCCCGGTCCTCTCGGAGACGCTGTATCCCTGGTTCAATTTCAGTTGGCGAGGGCTGCGCGCGTGGGAGGAGAACGGCTGGAGGCTCGTCGTCGGGGAGAGGGACCGCCTGTTCCGCCTCGAGGAGGATCCCGGGGAGGAGCGCGACCTGGCGTCGAGCCATCCCGAGATCCTGGCGCGAATGAAGGAGCGGCTTCTCCAGGAGTGGGAAGAGCGCCGCCGGAGCTCGTTCGCCTCGCAGGAGCGAAATCTCTCCCCGACCGACGTGAGGGCCCTCCGCTCCCTGGGCTACGTGGGCGGCGACCCCGGTGAGGCCGGGAAGAGCCCGGAGCAGGCGTTTCACAGCGGCCCGGATCCGGCGGATCGCGTGCATCTCCTGAGAGACTTCGACCACGCGGTCACACTCCTCGACACCGGGGAGGTCGCTCGCGCGATCGAATCGCTGGAACGGATCGTCGGGGACGACCCGAAGAACCGTTTCGTCTGGGACTACCTGGGTCAGGCCCATCTGGCCCGCGAGGACTTCGCGGGGGCGCAGCGAGCGTTTCGGGCGGCGCTCGAGCTCGGCCCGAACCCGACGAGCGTCTACTTGGGACTCGCCGACGCCGAGGGCGGACTCGGGAACGAGAAGAAACAGGAGAACGTCCTGCGGCGTGCGCTGGCCCACGACACCCGGTCGGTCGCCGTGCGTCTGAAGCTCGCCGCGCTCCTCGCCGACCGCAACCGGGAGGACGAGGCGCTGCGCCTTCTTCGAGAGGCCGTCGAGCTGCGACCGCGTTCCGCCGCGGCTCATGCCGGCCTCGCGCGCGTTCACGATCGGCTCGGAGCCCGGGATCAGGCGGTGCATCACTGGCGCGAAGTCCTCGAGCTCGACGCGGACGGTCCCCTGGAGGAGCTTGCACGCGAAGCGCTGGCCCGTCGGGAGGGGTGAGCGGAGGGCGGGCCGGCCGGACATGCTATAGTCCCGCACGCGCATCACGCGGAACCGCCGCTGACCTCGTCCTCCGAAACCGGGCGCCTCCGATCCATGGGCAAGCGATCCCGCCGCCGGCGACAGCAGAGGCCGCAGCCGCAGCCGAAGCCGGCGCCGAGAAAAAGCGGAAGTCGAAAGCGCCCGATCGTCCTGGCCGGCGCCGTGGTCGCGGTCCTCGGCGCGGCCGCGGTCTTCGGCGTGTTCCTCTCGCGACGCCCGGCGCCCTCCGCCGATCTCTCCCGACTCGTCCGCCCGGGCGATGCCGCCGGCTACGACCTCCTTCTCATCACGCTCGACACGGTCCGGAGCGACCGCCTCGGTACGTACGGCTACGAGAAGGCCGAGACCCCGAACATGGACGGGCTCGTGCGAAACGGCGTCCAGTTCGACGACGCCATCTCCCCGGTGCCGATCACGCTGCCCTCCCACACGACGATCATGACCGGACTCTACCCTCCCCGGCACGGCGTTCGGGACAACGGGCTCTTCCGACTCGAGGCCGAACGGACCACCCTGGCGGAGCGACTGAAGGAGACCGGATACGATACGGTCGCCTTCATCGGCTGCTTCGTGCTCGACGAGCGATTCGGCCTCGACCAGGGCTTCGACACCTACGACTTCCAGGTGACCCAGGGCGGCTTCCAGCCCGGCAACCTCGACTTCAATCAGAGATCCGCGGGCGCCGTCACGGACGCCGCGATCGGCTGGCTGAGAGGACGGGGTGCCACGGCGACGCCGTATTTCCTGTGGGTGCACTACTTCGACCCGCACATTCCGCTCCAGTCTCCCCTGGGAAATCTCCCGCGCTTCTCCGGCCGTCCCTACGACGCCGAGATCGCGTACGTCGATCAGCAGATCGGGCGGCTCGTCGCGGAGATCGGACGTCACGGCCGGAGCGATCGCACGTTGATCGCGCTCGTCGCCGATCACGGGGAGGGTCTGCGCGAGCACGGGGAGTCGACGCACGGACTGTTCGTCTACGGAAGCACCCTCCGGGTCCCCTTCATCCTCTCCGGTCCCGGGCTCTTCGACGGATCCCACCACGTCACGGATCGCGTGGTCAGTCTCGTGGACCTGCGCCCGACGCTCGAGGATCTCCTCGGCCTCCCGGTCTCCGCGTCCGGAGACGGAGTCAGTCTCTTGAGCGGGGAGAACGATCCGGATCGCGCCCTCTACGTCGAGACTCGGATGCCGTTTCACGCGGCGCGTTGCAGCCCGCTCTACGGGTTGCGTCGGCGCCACGACAAATACATCGAGGCGCCGGAGCCGGAGTACTACGACCTGCGCGCCGACCCCGACGAGCTCACGAATCTCCACCCCGATCGATCCGAGGCGGGGGGGCTGGCGGAGCGTCTCGACCGCCTGAGAGAGAGCTGGGCCGGGGTCTCGGCCTCGGGGCGCCGCGAGATGAGCACCGAGGAGATCGAGCGGCTGCGGTCCCTCGGCTACGCGCAGGCCTCGGGGGGGGACGAGGTGTCGGGAGGCCTTCCCGATCCGAAGGCGATGATGCGGGCGAGCCGTCGCACGTCGTCGGCGCTCCGCCTTCAGCGGGAAAAACGGCTGGCCGAGGCGATCCGCGAGGCCGAAGCGGCGGTGCAGGAGTGCCCGGGTTACGTCGACGGCACGTCGCTCCTCGCAGAGCTCTACCAAGAGGCGAACCGGACCGAGGACGCGGTTCGCATTCTGGAGGAGTCGCTCGCGCTCAACCCGCTCTGCGGGACGGCGCTCCAGATCGCTCGGGCCCACATGCTGACGGAGCGGTGGGATGCGATGGAGGACGCGCTGCGGAGAGCGCGTGAGCTGGATCCCGGAAACGGGTTCATTCACGTCCTGCGGGCGGACCGCTTCAGCCTTCAGAACCGCCTGCCGGAAGCCCTGGCCGAGTACGAAAAGGCCCTCGAGATCGACGAACATCGCGTAGGCATGCTGGTCCGTCCCCAAATCGTGGGGCTCCGACAGCAAATGCGACAGGGGCGGTGAGCAGCTGCCCTCCAGAGCAAATTAGCCTCGATCCGTCAGAAAATCTCGAGGGAAAAAAATCTCGAGGGAAAACGCACGAGAGCGCGCCAGCCGGGGTCGCGCGCAGCCCGAGCCAAGCGGAGCTTATCTCACGATAAGTGAGTATTGGCGAGGGCGAGCACGGCCGCGGCTGGCGCGCTCTCGTGCGTTTTCCCTCGAGATTTTCTGACGGATCGAGGTTAGCTTAAGCGCACACGTGTCTGTCTCAGGCGGCGAAGCTGTTACCGACCCAGCCTCCGTCCTTACTGGCCTCCTCCACAAAGGAAGGTCAGCCTCACGTCGAAGATCCGGAGAGCCCTTCACACTCCGCCAAAGCCGGTCCCCCCTCCGTTCCACCTATGAGGGATCCCCTGAAAGTCGGCCCCCTACCCGAGTGCCGTCAATATCGCGTCCTCACATCTATCCGGACGGCGCAAGGCGTCCAGTAGCTCCCGGCGTTCCCACCTTTTGCCTTCCCGCTTTGGCAGGCGCATCGAGGCACCGGCAATCGGGCAGACATTCCACCCCATCGAATATTTGCGAAGTATTCCAACAGCCTTGCAGATGTCATAGTAAATCTCGCCATCGAGGTTCCTTGCCTCGAAGTCACTCAGGGAAAGTCCAAGTTTGTCGAAGGGAGGGGCAACAAACCACGGGCAGAAGTGAAGCCTCTTGTCAGGGCTGATGCACAATGCCGCCCTTCGGGAGCAACACGGAGCCAAAGTGTGAACGGTCGAGTCGATTGAGGCAAGTTGCCGCTCTAGGAGCTGCTCGAACGAGTGGTGGAAATGCGCCTCAAGTCCCATCTCTTCGCGTACACGTGCGATGTCCTCAAAGAGTTGTAGGTATTCTTCGGGGCTTGGCTCACTGACCTCGGCCTCCCCATCTGTCTCCTCTTTCCCCTTGAACGCCCGCCCAGTCAGCATGAATCGATGACAGCTTATTCGTCGTATGCCGTACTGCTTAGCAAGCCTCGCAACCTCTTTGAACTTCTTCCAGTTCTCTGCGGTCGGAGTAAAGACAATCTCGATCTTCTGGAGAATCCAGTCGTCTCGGGCTGCATTCTCAAGCAGTTCCTCGACCGCGCGGAACACGGATTTGGGATATCCGCCGTTCCCGGGATTTCGCCACTGATTGTGATAATCTTCGTCTCCGTCCACCCCAACGCCGATATTGCTCACTTTTCTAGCTATGCGTCGCAGCCTCTCATAGGGCAAATTCGTACCGTTAGTGTCGAATGAAACACTTTGAGGGCCGAAAGCCTGGGCCGCCAATTCAATAACGTCGTCAAAGTTTGGATGGAGAGTTGGCTCTCCGCCGCCAATACAGAATCGGAGATTTCCCTTAAGATTTCTCCCCCTGCCGAAGCACTCGACACCTCGAATTATCGCTGCGGCCTCCTCAAGGGAGATCTCCCATTTAACATTGGTGAGTTCGGACGCGCGGGGCTTGACGGCCACCCCGCATCCCTTGCATGCCAGATTGCAGAAGTACGTGAGATCGAAGATGACACTGAACGGGACATGCCGACGATTCCCAACGGGAGGCTCGCTGAACAGGCGTGCCAAGGAACTTCGGAGGGGAGGAACGGAGAACTGCATCGACGTGGGGGAACCTGAAGACAGGCGAATCCGAGCACCGTGATCCGGTGCTTGCTCTTGAATGAGACTACCAACATACTCACAAACTTGTGTGAATGCGGATTCCCCATACTCAGAGCAGAACGCATTAGAAGTTTCTTGGGGCACGAGGACCCGCCGCACGAAGTCCTTCAGGGAATGCGTGCGCGGAGGGATCTCATTATAACGGCGTAAGATCTCGACAGTGACATGTTCCTGCATTGAGGTTGCGCGGGACCAGAGAGCTTGGAACGAGGATTTAAAGACAGCGTACACATCGGGATTGAGATCGGCCAGATCCCGCCCGCGGTGAGTCTTGGCACCGACAGGTCCTGCTAGAACGATATGCCGGGGCACGTGATCAACGGCTGACATGACAAACTTGACCGGAATCTCTGCATGATCAACGTTGCGAACATGGATCCTTTCTCTTGTTTCCGGCTCATTAGCGATCTTCAATCGAAGCAAAGCCCCGAGGAATGCCTGCGTTTCAGCAGGCGCAGATCCCAGAAGAAGAATTCGCTCCGCCTGGGTGTTTCGAAGCCCTTCCAGGAATGCCTCAGGAGAACGAAACGTCTCAAGCATACTGTAGACATGCGCACCCGGGGCATCGCGCGAGAGATAGACATTTGCGGCAAGGCGCTCGTAAGTGAGTTCGGAGGCAGGTGCATTCTCGATCTTGGTTCGGATGTCGTCGAGGATTGGCTTGATGTCCGTGCCCTGGAATTCCAGGAAGTGAAGACCTCCGACGTTTGAGGGGAGCTTGGCAATGTCCTGCTTCAGAAGGAGGATTCGATCCCGGCCAATTCTTCCATGGAAGAAACCCAGTTCATGTATCACATTTTGCCGAGGATGGAGCTCTCCGTCAGAAGTCAAGTCATCTGCAGTCAGCACGATGATGGCAAAATCACAATGCTGCCCGTGTTCATCCAATGTGTCAAAGACGGTGGTGCCCGGGTCGAACTCCTGGACCATGGCAACTTTCTTATTGAGGCGGTCGGCGAGGAAGTTCTTAAGTTTGAGAGAGACAACGTTCTTTTGCGCACAACCTATGAAGACCCGGTCAACTCGGTCTCTGTCGTTCACGATCGCACCTCTAATCATATGTTGAGCGAAGAGACAGTGTTTGAGTTACAGGGAGGTCCCCCTGGGTGAAGGACACGCTCGCGAGCTGGGTGACCGGTAGTGCTGTCCCAGAATGCGGGGTGTGTTCCGGCGGTGTATGGCGTGGGTGCGAGCGAAGCATCAGCTCTTATGGGACAGAATGCAAGTCTCTCCGTGGCCTCAGGGCCTGAGAAGGAGAGGGAATGGAGAGCGTAACTGATTATGGGACAGAAGTTTGGGGAGAGGGTGGCGGGGGACTCCAGATTCGGGGGATGGGGTAACCTGCGAAAATCGCAGTTTCGAAGCCATTGGGGAAGGATACGACCCAGACTCGAGAACCAGACGGACCGACAGGGCCGAAAGAAACGAGAGCAGTCCTGCCACCATCGAGCTGTCTCAAGGAAAGAGCAGGGTTATCGTGGCTGGCCATAGTGAGACATAGGTACAATCTCTGTGGTTGGGCTGACCCCCGAAGCAAGAGCGCCGGAAATGGCCGGGCCCTTGGATGCGGCCGAACTCTGCGAACGTAAAACCAGTACTGAAGGGAAGGTCACCGATGGCGAAGAGCATCTTCTACGTCTCCCTCGCTCTCCTCTGCTTCGCGGCGGCATACCAGCTCGGGGCGGAGAGGGCGGCGGCGGACTGGACTCCCCGGGTCTCGGGACAGATCGTCGGGGGCGACGTCTTCACCCGGAACAGCGGATCCCTCTGGTTCTCCCGGTCGGGAGAGGCCTGGAGACTGCGATCGAACGGATGGCTGCGAATGCCGAGCCAGGATCTGCCCGAGGGGTTGATTCACGAGGTCAAGTTCCTTCTGGGGGACGACTCCGAGATTCACCTGATCACGACCTCGGATGTCGGTTTCGTCTGGTCGCCCGAGGGCTGGTTCGAGGTCGGCCCTCTTCCGCACCCCGAGTCCCGAGCGGACACCGCCGGGCCGTAGACGACGAAGCGCCGGCCTCGCGAGCGAACGGCACCGGATCGCGCCGATCGCTCTCTCGCGCCTCGGCGCGGGTTCCGCCGCGCCTTCTCCCAGTATCCGAACCAGAACGGGCGGTCGCCGGGAATCTGGACCGTCTTCCAGACGTACCCCCGCCGACTCCAGTACGGATCCCCGGCGGGAGGGGGCCGGTTCATGTCGAGCTGGGGATGGAAGATAAGAAGGTCGATGTCGCGCTCCACAATGTACTCGTCGGGTGCCGACCGGATGTGCCCGGCGCGGTCTCCGTCGGGGATCACCTCGTGCGCGATGTACGCATCGTTGAGCCCGAGTACGTCGAGCGTGGTCAGTCGTGAGTAGTACGGAATGGCACCGGCCGCGTTCACGGCGATGGACGTGTCCGGCGGCTTGTTCTCGGCCAACCACCGTCCCACCTGGGACCATACGTGGGCGATGATGTCGAGCTGGCGGATGGAGTCGATGCCCCTCTTGGAGTACGGTACGTCCACGCGCCGTTCGACCTGAACGGCGCGAATCCCGAGGGCCGAGAGATACGCCAGGAACAGGACGGCCGTTCCCCACGCCCGCGGGTCCGATCGCGAAAGGCGCACGGCGATTCCCCTGAGCCCCAGCGCCGACAGCAGGGCGAGACCGGGCAGAATCGGGACGAAATAGCGGTGCAACTCCATGAAGTCACCGCCGACGCGCACCACGTGTGCGATCAGCAGGACCGCGTAGAGCACGAGCAGGCTCCGGCCCCGCCGCGGACCGCCCCGGATCCATCCGGGAATGAAGGCGAAGGCGATCGGAAGGAGCCAGACGGAATGGTCGGTCGCCCAGACCCGGAGGTAGTGCGCTCCGCTTCGCCACAGCCCTTCGGCTCCGACCTTCACGTAGTAGGTGTTCGGCAGCGGCCACCCGTAGTAAGTCCATCGCCAGATCTCGTGCGGGATCACGGGAAGCAGGAAGCCGCCGAACCATCCCCACTCCCACCGCGTCGGCCGAACCCGACGCTCGTCGAACCAGGCCACCGCGGTCCGGTGCAACAGGGTCGCCGCCATGAAGATCAAGCCCTCGGGGCGGGTGAGCGTGGCCAGGCCGAACAGGATCCCGCTCAGAGCGCGCCGCGGGGTCTCACCGGACGTCTCCTCCAGGTATCTCGTCCATCCGAGGGTGACGAGCAGCGTGAAGAGCTGCGTCTCGAGGCCGCCGGTCGCCCAGGCGGCGTAGGCGGGGGACAGCACGAGCAGCAGAGCGGCCACGTTGGCCGCGGCGAACCCTCCGCCCTCGCGCCGCACAATGAACCGGACGAGGACGAGAATCCCCAGGACTCCGAACGCGATCCCGAGGAGGCGACTCCAAACCGTCGGATCGATCCCGGCCGCGAGCCCGCCGGCCATCAGCGCGACCCAGAGGAAGTTCGTGTAACCCTCGACGCGCTCCCCGAGGTTGAACACGATCTCCCCGTGCTCCACCCAGTTCCACGCGTACCGGAAGGAGATGAAGGCGTCGTCGCAGAGGAAGCTCAGGTGAAGGGCGTGGGCGACGAATCCTCCCGCGATTCCCACCGGAACGAGCCATCGCAGCCCCGCGGTCCGCGACGCGTTCCCCACTCTCCACGACTCCTTCGGAAGGGTGTTCGGACCCGAGGGGGGACTCTATCACAGGAAACTCGGGCCGCACGGAGGGTCCCCGACGTTCGAGCGGTGTGTCAGGAGATCCGGGCGTCCGAATCAAGACCAAAGGAAGTCGGGGGAATCAGGCTGGTGAGAAGTGCAGGCCTGCGAGACCGCGGAATCGCCAGTTTCGGCGGCGACCCACCAAGAGAGACGAGAATCGGCAGCTCTTGCCGAAGTCCGTCGTAAAGTCCGTCCTTTTTCCGACCGTTGGTCGGGGTGGGACGGAGGAGACGGGCCGTGTCTCCCGAGGAGGTCTCGGGGGCCCGACGGCCTGCGGGATCGGACCGTTGCCGCTGGCTACTTCCGCTATATGTTACCTCTTTGGAGGGTTTCGCCCGGCGGTGTCCGGAGCGGATTCCGCGCTCCTCCGGGAGGAGCGCCCGCCCCCGGGCGGCACCCGGTCCGCCGGGCCGGGCGACAAACCGCGGATGGGACGAATGAGCCACGCGGCTTCGGATCGCAACCCATGAGCCGGGCACCGTCCTGCCCGGCGCCCCGGCGGTCCCACCTCCACGAGGGGTGGGTCATCGCGAACCACATCCTCGTCTCCTTCCACGTCGCCTTCGTCTCCTCGGTCCTGGCCCTTCCCTCGCTCGCCGTCCACAAGGCCGAGGTCCTCGCGTTCATCTTCGTGAGCCCCGAGACCATCGTCTCGGCGCTGTTCATGTACATCAGCTTCCACACCGGTATCGCCTGGCACGAGATCGGACACTTCCGGTCCGCGGCGCGACTCAACGCACTGAACCCCCGGGTGCTGGAGGAGCTCGCTCCGCAGTTGAAGGGAACCCCGACCGCGCGGGCGCTTCTCTACCTGGGTCTTTTCCTCCGGGCGCCCTACGGGAAGGCGCGCGGCATCAAGCGGGAGAGTCTCAACTACTATCCCGATGCTCCCTACAACCTCGCGGTCGCGGCGGCGGGCCCTCACGCCAGTCGGAACCTCGCGCTCGCCGCGCTCCCTCCCGCCGTGATCCTCCTGGCGATCGGCCTTCTGCTCGATGCGATCGCCGCCGTCTACCTCGGCCGTCTCCTTCTCGGGATCGGAGTCGTCGGGCTCCTCGACTTCCTGATCGCCGACCCGGGCAAGTACCGCGAGTTCCGGCAGCGGGAGCGCCGGGCCGCCGAGCAGGCCGCGACCGTGGGGGACGTGGGAAGCTGGTTCGACCGCGCCTCGGCCGTGAAGCAGCGCATGCTCGCGGAGCGGATCCAGGAGATCACCCACCCCCGCCTCGGTCCGGTCACCGCGCCGTGGCAGTTCCGGAACTGCGGAATGGGCGGGCGACACACGGAGAAGGAGTATCCCGAATCCAACGTCAGCATGCAGGAGGCGATGTTCCTCATCCTCAGCGCCCGCGACTACCAAGAGGGCCAGGAGATGACGGTTCGCCTCCAGAACCGGCTCAAAGAGATCATCGAGAAGTCGGAGGGAGGCCGGGTCATGGGGATCGGCCTCGAGGGCGGGCTGGCGCCCTTCATCGAGAAGGGCGACTACCCCCTCCCCGAGGTCCGGCTCTGGGCCATGATGCGCCAGGCCATCGAGGAGTGCGGCTACCGACCGGGCCAGGACGTGGCCATCGCCCTCGACCCCGCCATGTCCGAGCTGGAGAAGGCCTATCGCGAGGAGTTCAACATGCCCGACAGCGTGGGCATGTACCTCTTCTGGCGCGACAAGGCCAAGGCGGTCATGGATCGCGACGGCGTGCTCGAGATCTACCGCAAGGCGATCACCGAATTCGAGATCCCCATCGCGTCGATCGAGGACGGTTTCTCCGAAGACGATCGCGAGGGCTGGAAGATGCTCCTCGACGCCCTCGGCGATCGGGTCCTCGTGATCGGCGACGACCTCGTGACCACGAACGACCGCACCATCGAAGAGGACGCGGCGCGCGGTCTGATCAACACCGCCCTCATCAAGGCGAACCAGATCGGCTCCCTCTACGAGACCCTCATTGCCATGCTCGTGGCACTCGGCAAGAACCTGGAGATCGTGGTCTCGCACCGTTCGAAGAGCCCGAACGACGATATGGAGGCTCACATCGCGCTGGCGGTCAACGCGCTCGGTCTCAAGGCCGGAGGCGGAGCGAACACCGAGAGGCTCGTCAAGTACCAGTCCGTCGCGGAGCTGATGGGCAAGGGCGGATCGGCCGAGGAGTCGCACGCCCTCACGAGCGGGCGGAAGGCCGTCTTCCACTCACTGACCGCGTACGAGGAGCCGACCAACGCCGGAATCCCGACGGTGGGCGCCACCGCCGAGATCTCTCTTTCCGAATCCGGGGTGACGCTTCGTTTCCGCGGTGCGACGCCGCTCGGAACGTCCGCGGGAACGGGCGAGGCCATTCATCTCGTTGATGCCCTGGTGGAGAGGGCGGAGCACCGCGAGCCGATCGAGCGGCATCCCGATCTCTTTGTCGAGGCAGAGAAGGGCGTGGTCCGCTTCCGGAAGGAGGTCCGCGACGCGGATGTCCACGCGTCCGGTGATGATGCGCTCGAGGCGCTGTTCACGCGAGCTCGGCGCTACGGCGGCAAGGGATGCCTGAACGCGGTCGGAAACGTGCTCGAGATCATCGCTCCCGCGTTCGTCGGGCGAAGCGCAGCGGCGATGACGCTCCGCGACGTCGACCGGGTGCTGCTCCAACTGGAGGAGCGCGTGGCCCGGCGGCGCGGCAAGCTCCGGGAGGACGCGACGCTCGAGGAGCGCATCCAGGTGATGCAGCGCAAGCAGAACTTGGGGATGAACGCGATGCTCGCGGTCTCGCTCGCCCTCGCCCGCGGAATCGCCCACCTCAAGGGGCAGGATCTCTACGAGGCCCTGCGCGACGAGATGATCGCCATGGTCGCTCGACTCTGCGACAAGGAGCAGGTGGACATCCGGGGCAGCGCGCTCTCCGACTACGTGACCGCGCTCCGCGAGGCCAACCGGAAACTCGAGGCCCGGGGCACGCCGCTCTACGAGGCCCTGCGTGAGGTCTCCGGGATCTACGGGACCGAGGAGGGCATGGAGATTCCTGCGGAGACCGTGCGCGGGGATGCCGAGCTCGGGATGGTTGAAGCCGCTCCACGGGAGGAGCGTCCGGAGCCGGCCCCTCCTCCGACCGAGGAGCCGGCCGCCACCCCTGCCGCAGTGGAGGCACGGGCGACCGAGACGCCGCCTCCCGTCGAGACGCCGGGCGTCGCCGCCGCCGCACCCGGCGGGTCCGCGGAGCTCTCTGAGGAAGACCCCGCCGCAGCCGAGCCCGCACCCGAGCGCGTGCCGGAGCCCGCGATCGCCGGCGCGCCGGATCGGGAGCCCGCCGTCCTCACCCCGCAGGAGCGGGAAGGGCTCGAGGACCTCGACCGCGCGCTTCACCGCGCGTGCGTGCTGGAGCCCACCGAGGCCAATCGCGCGGAGGCCCTCCGGCGCTACGCGCTCATCAAACGGCCCCTCGCCTCGCGCTACCGCGCCTTCGGTCTCGTCAACAACCGCATCTTCCGGAATGGCGACGCGCTCGCCGTCCCCTACATCCTCGGAGACGACGTCCTGGTGCACGGCGTCCGGGACGGGAGCATCGAATGGCTCGCGCGCCGCTCGGTCCGGGAGGGCACGATCCTCACGGACGACCTTCTGACGACGATCGGGGGCGTGCGCGGCGAGGCGATCGACCTCGAGCCCCTGATGCTCGGCTTCCACGAGGAGGACGCGCGCCCCGTCGCGGTCGCCCGGATCCGGGACATCGCGGCCGGGCTCAAACAAATCAGCGAGTCGGCGAATCGAACGCACAGCATCTTCGCCCTCCGCTGCCTGGTGGCGAGGATCGTCGGACTGTCGTTCAAGGCCTTCCTCGGAGCCAAGAACATGCAGCCGGAGGTGCGCAACCTCAACGTCGAGCTCGATCGGTTCATCAACAGCCCACTCGCGAGGCGCGTGCCGCTTCTCGTCCGGGTCCTCATGCGCAGCATCGCGGGACTCGCCACCAAGCCCACCGTCATCGATCGACTCTGGAACGACACGATCGACCTCGCGGAGGTCCACGTGCGGGGCAGCTCCATCGTGAACGAGCTGCGCCGCCGAACGCACCACGCGCTGGGCAGGGGCACTCTACGCCTCGCGCGTGCATACCTGAAGTACCTGGAGACGGGGGACACCGCCGGCCTCGCCGAGGAGGGCCATCCGGATCCGGCGGCCGCGGACGAGCAGGCGCGGTCCCGGACCACGCCCCGTGATCTCGTGGGCCGCATCGTCGGCGACCTGGAGACGTTCTTCGAGGCGGGCGACATCAACGACCGATTGAGCGACTGGGAGAGGGAGTACGCGCTGACGCTGGAGCGGTGCGAGTTCGGGAACAGTCTGGGTGAGGAGACGGAGATCATCGCGAAGGCGCTCCGCGACCGGAACCGATTCGTGTACAACCACCACCTGCGAATCGTGAAGGCGAAGGCCGACGCCTTCACCGACGGCCCGCCGGAGATCGAGGCGTGCAGCCGGGCGATCTCGGAGCTTCTGGACCTCGATCCGGGGGATCCCTCCCTGGACGTCGACGAGGCCGAGGCGACCCTTCGCGGCGGCGTGGATCGGCTGGCGGAGAGTGCCCGCTCCGCGTTCCAGGACGAGCTGTTCGCGCGCCTCGCCAACGTGCGCGAGATCTCCCGGAGCGGAGAGCTCGTTCAGAGCGTGGACGCCATCCGTGAGCTGCGCCACCGGGTGCGGGCCGGACTGGACCCGGCGGGCTTCCCGGAGCAACGGCGCCATCTCTACCACCTGGACTGCCTGCTCGAGGAGATGGGCTACCTGATGCTGCGGCAGCTGGCCTCTTCATACGAGGAGAAGGGTGTGCAGCTCTCGCAATGCCTCGAGATCATCCGGACGTGCGTTCGGAACCTCGAACCGGACGGCGTGCCCTGCCAGGAGCTCCGCGATCTGACGGACATGCTGGTCGACGGCTCCCGGACCTTCGCGGAGGTCCTGAACCTGCTCGACGGCGTCCAGCGCTGCTTCCACAAGATGCTCCAGCGGGTCCTCTCCCCGTTCGACGCGATTCGAACCCGCCTCGGGATGGAGTCCCAAGAGCTGCAATTCGTGACCGCGAACCTGCAGCGGGGTCTCTTCGACCTCAACTGCATGGTGCACTTCGCCGAGCTCGCCACGCGCTTCGTCCGCGAGGGAGTGGAGGACTTCGACCGGCGGGTGAATGGACAGGAGCGCCCGAGCGGGCCGGGCGCGGACGCGGTGTACGACATCCTGCACATCTCGCACCGCGATGAAATCCGGCGTCGAATCGAGAGCGGGAAGCCGGAGGACTGCCTGCGGGCCCAGTACGGCGGCAAGGGGAGCAGCCTCCTGCAGATCTCCCACCTGAACCTGCCCACGCGGGACGGCTTCATCCTTCCCACCGCCCTCCCCCGCGCCGGGGTTCACCGGACCGACCGAGCCGGGCTGGAGAAGGCGGTCGAGAAACACCTCCGGATCCTCGAGGAGGACGTCGCCCGCCGCGACGGAATCCCGGCCCGGTTCGGAGACGAGAGCCGACCCCTCCTCCTCGCGGTTCGCGGAGGGTCGGTGATCTCGCTTCCCGGGATCCTCTCGACCGTCGTGTTCACCGGGATGAACGACCGGATCGCGCAGACGCTGGCGGCCGAGGACCCATGGCATGCCTACGACTCCTACCGGCGGTTCCTCGCCTCCTTCGCGGGGGCGGTCTGGGGTGTGGATGTCGAGGAATACGATCTGGTGGAGGAGACCAAGCGGCGCTATGGAGTGCTGGCCAAGGACGACCTCCCCTGGGAGGGGATGAAGGAGATCGCCGAGGCGACGAAGGCGATCCTGCGCAAGCGGGGCCACGGGCAGGCGATGGACGCCCTGCTGGAGGATCCGCGCCGGCAGCTCCTCGCCGCGATCCACGCCGTCTTCGACTCCTGGGAGCGGGAAGCCGCACGGCGGTACCGGGAGTTCAAGGGGATCTGTCACGACTGGCACACGACGGCGATCGTCCAGGTGATGGCGTTCGGGAACCGGAAGAAGATCGAGGTGCGTCCCGGAATGGACGAGACGGAGGCGTCGCTCACCGGCGTGATTCCGCACACGAGACTGACGGATTGGGGTGTTCGTGAGCTCGAGGGCGAGTTCAAGTTCTCGGCCGCCGGCGACGACCTCGTCAGCGGTGTCGTGGGGCCCGGATCGTTCCACGCGATCTCCGAGCTCGAACGACTGATGCCGATGCTCCACCGGCGGATCCGGCACGTCGTGGCCCGATTGAGACGCTTCCACGGCACCGACCAGGAGATGGAGTTCACCGTCGAGCGCGGGGTGCTCAGCATCCTCCAGTCACGGACGTCCGAGAAGAGCGTCGACGTGGAGACGGTCGCCTTCATGAACCCCGGGCCGGCGGTCGCACAGGGCATCGGCGTGCGGGGATTCGCGTTCCGCGGGGTCGTGGCCTTCGACGAGTCGGATCGGATCGAGCTGGCGGACAGCGGCGTGACGGAGCGGGACGATGTCGACGGGATTCTCATGGTGATGGAGAACCCGACGCCCGAGGACATTCCTATGATCCTCTCGGCCGACGGGCTTCTCACGGCCAAGGGCGGATCGACGTCTCACGTCGCCGTCGCGATCCACAGCTCCTCCGGCGAGGTGCTTCACCAGATCGTCAAGGGGGACCTGGTCTCCCTGCACGGCACGAGCGGCCAGGTCTACCTGGGACCGCGCACCGTCACCCGGCCGGATGTGGTCACGGCGGGCTCGAAGACGCGCTCCAGTCCCGTTTCGGTGTAGCTCTCAACGCGCGGAACGCGTAGACGGGGCGGACTCAGAATCCGCCGGGGAGCGATCTCGGCTCTTCACAGACGCGAGAGACTCCCGCTCGGCAGCGCGCTCTTGATCGAGGCTCAGCGGAGCCGGACGAACCGGACGGTCTGCGTCTCTCCCCGCGACTGGAGCACGGCGAAGTAGACGCCCGGCGCCACCGTCGATCCGGCGGCGTCTCGCCCGTCCCACGGTACGATGCGATCCGGCGATCCCGCCTCCAGATCCAGGCGCCGAACGAGCCTTCCCCCGACGTCGTAGAGATTGAGTCGCCCGCCCACCGGAGACAACCCGCCGATCTCGAAGCGGATGTCGCCTCGCCGTGAAGGATTGGGAAGAGCCGCGACGCGAAGCGGCCCTCCCTCCGCCTCGGCGACCTGGACTCCCGTCGGATCCCCGAAGTCGACCCACACGGAGCTGGTCCAGAGCATCCTGTTGTTCGCATCGAGGACACGGAGATAGTAGAAGCTCGACGTCCCGGGAATGACCGGATCCGGATCGACGATGCTGAACGTCGTGTCCGAGTCGGCGCTGGAGGTGGAGAACCACGTAGGGTTGCCGTCCTTGTTGATGTCGATGTTGAGGAGGGGGTTCGGTCCCTCGATCAGCACGTCGAGCGTCGGTGCGACCCCGGACTCGATCTCGGAGCCCATCAGCGCTCCGTTCACCCGGAAGTCGCAGTTGAACTTCGTGTATCTCGACGATCCGAAGCAGTGCCGGTCGTAAAGGGCCTGCCAGATCGCGTCGCGCGACCGGTCCTCGGCGAAAACGCTGATGAAGCCGGCGCGGATCGTGTGGTCGCTCGCGCCCAGCAGCCCGATCCGCATTCCCAAAGCGAGCGCCACGTTGACCCAGCCGGTGTCCGCGGCCGACACGCAGCCCGTGTACTGCCTCGGGCACCCGAAGTACTCGAAGCTCCGGCGGGCGGATTGGTACACCTCCACGAGACGAAGCGGTTCCGGCAACACCGAGGGATCCCCGTCCGCCAGGTGAGGCCAGTCCATCTCGGCGCCGCACTGCGACGGGGTGTGCGGAACCGCGAGCACGTCGATCCCGGCCATGGCATCGTACATGTCGTGCCAGCTTGCGATGGACGGATACCCGGCCGACGCTTCGGTGAAATCCGCCGGATCCCGGTAGAACGCGTTTTGATCGCCGCCCGCCCCGCCGCGCATGGATCGCTCGTAGCCGGCAAAGACGCGGAACCGGCCCGGTACGTCGTAGAGCATCGAGTACTTCGGAATCCACGCCCAAACGGCCTTCGAGTAGCGCTCCGCGTGGTCCGAAGGACTGATGAAATCGTGACCGAGGAAGTCCAACGAGTAGTAGAGGGTGGAGAAGAGCATCGGGTCGTCGAATCCATCCCAGGAGAGATCCCAACTGTGCCGGTGATTGTCCCCGAAGAGCAGCGTTCTCGTAGTTCCCCCGACGTCGATCTGGAAGGGAGGCCGCGAGTCGGTGACGCACGACCCCACCGCAGGAGGACTCCCGAGCGAGACGAGGCTCGGCGGGCCCGCGTCCGAGGTGTCGATGGTGACGGAGTGCACGACGATGTTCTGATCGTGGCCGAACATGGAGAAGCCGAGACCGCTGATAGGATTGGAGCGGTCGTCGGCGCCCCAGGCCACCCAGAGCACGTCTCCGGAAGCGGCCGCCGCCGGGACCGTCCACGCGAGCGTGGACCGCAGGTCCAGAAACGCGTCCGGGGCGGACCACACGCCACCGCCGTAGTGCAGCCCCACGACGCCGGCGTACCGGTTCACCGTTCCGAATTCCGTGATCGGGCCGATCTGCTTGTGCAGGAACCAGACGCGGCGCCCGTCGGTGGGAACCACGGCCAGCCGGGGCCCCCATCGGTCCGGCATCGGGGTCCCGCTGTAGAGATACGTCTCATAGCCGAGCTCCTGCATGGTCTTGAACGGGAACCGGTCGTCGGCGTCCAGCCCCGAGGGTTGATAGACGGTGGTGCCGTCGTACGCCCATACCCTCGGCGACCCCGGATCATACAGCACCCCGAGCTCGGTCTGGTTGAATCCGACCCATCCTCGGTTGATCCAGGTGGCCGCGATCCAGAGAACGCCGTTCCCGTCGTCCCATGCCAGCTCCGGGTGGAAGTTCCGCGCCCGGTTCGAATCGGTGATTTGGACCGCGGCAGAGAGCGTGGTCCCGTCGAACGTCTTGTGGATCAGGTTGTACGCGGGGTTTTGGTAGCTCGACCAGACGATCCAGGCCTTTCCGTTCCCCCAGACGACCCGAGGATCACGATCGCTGTTCGCGCACTCCGACACCAACGTCTCGGACGCGAATCCACCCGCGCCGCCGGAGCTCATCAGGATTTCGTAGTTGTCGGTTCGCCATCCCTGCCAGACGACCACGACGCCGCCGCTGTCATCGGGCGCGATCGACGGCTCCAGATCGGGCTGAAGCGCGTCTCCCAGCGTGAACGTCTGCGTCGAGGCCCCGAGATCGCGACGCAACCGGATCTGTGAATCGGTTCCGTCGTGTTCGGTCCACACGATCCAACGCGCCCCATCGGACGAAAACACGGTGCGCGGTGTGTAGTAGCTCCCCGGTCCGGCCACGATCTGCGGAGCACTCCACCCCGCGCTGTCGTGGGTGGCCACGGCCAGCTCGTCGAAACGACCGGTCGCGTTCGTGTCCGGCGCCGTCGCGATCCAGGTGAGGACGGGGTTGCCGGCCGGATCGACCACCAGATACGGGGAGTTGTCCTCGCGCTCGGCGACGAACAGCGTGTCGGCCGTGTCGGCCGGCGAAGTGGCGGGGGCGGAGAGAAGTGCGAGGAACGCGGCGAGCGAGAATCCGGTACGCAACTTGATGAGACTCCAAGAACGGGGATGCGATGGCTCGGCGCCGGTGGCGATCCGGTGCGCACGCTTTCCGAGGGGCATTCCAGGGTCAGACGATTGTACCGCAGGCGCTCGTCTCGACGCATTTCGGGCGCCCGGGCCGGGTTTCTCCAGGGTGGCCCGGGGAGAAAGACGGGGGGACGAAGGGGGGAATCATGCCACATTTCAGAGATCGATTGCATCCCTTGACCGGTGCGGATCCACCGGAGATTGGGTGAATCTCCGGCAGCCGCCACCTCTGCCCGCCCGCTGGGCAATCGCGCAGGACTACCGCGCGACGACGATCTTCCGCGTGATCTTCTCGGCCCCGGCCTGCATCACGGCGAAGTAGACGCCCGGGGGCGCATCGTCCGTGATCCAGGGCGTCGTGCGGATGATCCCGTCCCCGGGGTGCTCGCCGAGGGTCGCGACACGGCGTCCGCGCACGTCGAAGATCTCGATCGTGAGCGAGGCATCGCTCTTCGCGGCGAATCGGAGCACGGCCGTCCCCTTCGCCGGGTTCGGGAACGGGGGGTCGAACAGGAGATCGCGCGAAGGATTTGTGACGGAGATCGGGGCGTCGGTGGTGGGACCGCCGGGCGGCAGGTCCATCTCCCAGGCCCCGCGACCGTGCGTTCCCGCCCGGAGCTTTCGGCCCGTGATCTGGATCTCGAGATCCTCCACCACCGTGTTCGGGAACCCGACCTCGCAGGGCAGCCAGTTCACGCCGCCGTTCGTGCTGGCCCAGACCCCGACGTCGGTGCCGATGTACCATGCGACGGGGTCGAGCGGATCGACGGCGATCGTGTTGACCGGCTGCGTCGGGAAGTCGCCCGTGACGTTTTGCCACGTGGCCCCGAGGTCGGTGGTCAGCGCGATGTGCGCGTCCCCGGCTCCGTATCCGGAGAACGTGACGAAGGCCGAGTTCCGTACGGTCGGGTGCGCGAGGATCTTCGTGGTGTTTCCCGTCGGGAATCCGTAGGAGGAGACGACGTTCCACGACCCCCCGTCGTCGGTCGAGTAGCGGGGAGCCCCCGTGTCCACCGTCCAGACGAGGCTCGTGTCCATGGCGCTGACGGAGATCCAGCGCGCTCGGTGGGACGACACGTTCACCCACTCGGATCCCCCGTTGTTCGTGCGGAAGATCCCGCTCGTGGTCTCGGTGTAGAGGTGGCGGCCCATGCTCGGGTCGCCCGCCACCGGCGTCACCCACCGGCCGTTTCCGGTGATGCCGTTCATGATCCTCTGCCAGGAGTGTCCGCCGTCCCGCGACTTGTAATGGACGCCCCTCTGCATCTCGGCATAGATGTTCGTCTCGTGATTCGGGCTGATCACGCACACCATGCCGTCTCCACCGAGGCCCTGCGTCCAGACCGAGGAGCCCGGCCACTTGTCGGTCCCGTTGTCCTGGGTTCCCCCGAAGACGATGTTCGGATCCGACTGGGCGACGCAGATGTCGTAGAACTGATAGGTCACGAGCCCCGTGTTCCGATCGGACCAGTTCTGGCCGTCGTTCGCGGACCTCCAGAGGCCGCCGTCGGAGCCGACCCAGACCACGCTGTCGCTCCCGGGTTCGTACGTCGCGGCGTGGTGGTCCACGTGCACGCCATGTATGCCGCCCACCTGGCCCCAGGACACGCCCGAGTTCTCGGACCAGTAGAGTTGGACGCCTCCCGCGATCACCCGGGCGGCATCGTTCGGATCCGCGGTGAGAGAGAGGTTGTACCACCCCTGGCTGCCGGGGATGTTGGGGGTCGTCGCCTGGAGGGTCCAGGTGGACCCTCCGTCCGGGCTCCGGTAGACGCCGAGCAGACCGCTGGTGGAACGATTCACGAAGATCGCGTAGACGACCTCGGGATCCGCCGCCGTGACCGCGAGCTTCGACTTCCCGATCTGGCTCCCCAACGGCTGGCCCGTTCCGGCCTTGGTCCAGGTGAGACCGTCGTCGGTGGAGACCTTCACGTTGCTGTTGGCCGATCCGCTGCCCCCACGCACGGTATAGACCACGTTCGGGTCGCCCGGCTTCCACTTCGCGTCGAAGAAGTGGCCCTCGGTCTTCACCTGGGTCCAGGAGACGCCGTCAT
>JALGZR010000177.1 GCA_025774805.1 bacterium | reverse complement strand
GATCCGATCCTCCGGCTGAGCTCCAGAAGGAGCGATGTGGTTCGCTCGCGTCGGCCTCGGAGGGTCACTCTCCCCGAAGACCCCTGAGGCCGCCTGCCCCTCGGCGACAGGATGACGTGCCCAGCGCGTCCGCCCTAGCGACGCCCGTAGACCATCCGCCGGGCCTGCGATCGGCCGGCGTAGAAGGTCCGAGGTTGGACGATGCGAAGCTGGTAGTCCTCGAAGACCGGCACCACTCCGACTTGGGTACACACGTCGGTGATGTGGTCCCAGAGGGACATCTGGGTCCCGCCGCGCCTCGCTCGCTGCGCCACCCGACCTCGCCGCGCCCGCCTCGAAGCTGGGAGTGCATCCGCAGGCACCGGAGCGCTCTCTCCCTCCACGCCGTAGACGACTTCGATCCCTCGCGTCGAAGGGCTGTCCTCGAGAAGCGCCGAGATCCCCCGGTCCAGCGGGAGAGTGAGATCGATCCCGCTCCCCTGGGGGAGCTTTTCGTCCAGGAGAAGGGCGGTCATATCCCGGCAGTCGAGGGTAATAGTGTCCCCGTCCTCGCCGTCGAGCATCACCTCCCATTCGTCTACAAAACCGACGAAGCGCGTCGAGGAATCGACGACACTCCCGTCCCGCCGCCGCTCGACGATGGATCTGAGGCTCCCATCCTCCCGGCGCTCCCCCTCCACCCCAGCCCCGAACTCGCTCGCGGGGATCACCCCCAGGAGGTTCTCCACGGCCGCACTACGAATCGATCTCGGGTCGAAAGGAGCATCCCGGTGATCGATCGTGATCGAGGCCGTGTCTGCCGTCCGGAGTCCGTTGCGCTCAACCGTGAGGCTCCGAGGGGAAATCGTCCCGAGGACCGTCCGGCCATCCTCGGCCGCCCCCGCGATCGCTTCCGGGGGCTGTTGCTCGCTCTGAGCGTTCAGTCGGCGCTGGATCGCGTCTCGCTCCGCCCGCAGACCTCGGCGGAAAGCGTCGAGCTCATCGGGAGGGAAGTCCGCGCGCTGAGCCTCGATCTGCCGGATCGAATTCTCGAGATTCGCTAACTCGGCCTCGAGCTCGGCTCGCGTCGCGCCAGGCTCCACCGCCCCATCAGTAGGCCCCACAGAGGCATCCAGAGCTCCCGTATCCGCTCCTTCGTCGAAGCGGATTTGGAGCGTGACACGGGCGCTAGGGCGGAACGTACCCACATCACACCGGGGCGCCCCGGGGGGCTGGGATCTCCAGGACCGTCGGAGCGGTCAGAACGGAAGCCGAGAGCCCGTTGGCGTCGGCGATCAGAGTCCAATCGTCGGCCGACCCGTAGTAGCGCAAGGCCAAGGTCCGGAGTGAGATCCCCGCCGGGACCCCAAGCCGCGCAAGGGGCGGCGGGACGGCCTGGCCTCGGAATGACAGGGCCTCGGAAAGCCCCCTAGCCCGGAGCGCGTCGAGCCGACGACCCAACCCGCGGCGCCAGGTATCGAGCTCGAGGACCGCAAGCACCCCGTCATCCCCCTGTGCTTCCGTGTAAGGCCTCTCGACCAGAGCTTGGACCTCCGACCCGATCGCCGTTCGGAGCGTCTCAGCGGCGGCCTGGAACCCCGTCACGGCCGGGACTAGATCCTGCGCCTGGGATCGAATCTCCCGCGATCGGTCAAAGAGCTGGGTCGTGGCCGATCGGACCGCCGAGAGACCAGTCCGCCGAGCCTCCGAGTATTCCTCCGTGACCGTCGCCGGCTCGAAGGCCGCCTGGTCGTCGACCGCGTTCTGGTCCCGCCGGAGTTCGCTCTCCGGTTGCTCCGCCGCGCTCGCCCTCGGAGCCTCAACCCCCTCCCGGCCAAACCACGTGAACGCACAGGTCCAGCGGACATCCTCGATCGTAATGTAACTCGGCTCGAACTCCGACAGGATCCCTTCCCGGACCTGCCTCCCCCACTGCACCCGAAGCGCGTTCCCGGCCCGCCGAAGCTCGTCGAAGACCTCGACCAAACCCTGGGCATTCGTCACTTCGTCGAAGCCAGCGACGAAGACAGCGCCACTCTCCGACCCGAGGAACCGGCTCTTCCAAGTCCCCTGGAGGTTCGTCGGGCTTTCCTGGGGGCCGAGCACCTGCAAAGTCCCCTTCGGATTCCCGGCGTACCAGCTGAGCTTATGCCGTTGGCTCCCGCCCCATGCCGCGCCCCGATAGGGCAGGGCCCTCCCCGTCAGGACCACGATCCGACGTGCTCCGGAGGTCTCCTCGATCTCTAGTGCGGGGACGTCGGGCACGCTACCTCGTCAGGGCCGGGGCAAAACCGCTCTGGGTCCGGCTCTCCGCCTCGCGGCGCATGTCATTCACGATCTGATAGTAGATCCGGTCCGGATCGGCCTGCCTGAACTCCTGGTTGACCGTGATCCTCGAGCCCCGAAAGTCGTTGTGAACCCCGCCTCGAGCCGCAGGAGCTCCCCCTTCGGCCGTGAGGCCCTCGGTCGGCGCCCCCTCTTCACCTGGCGCCCCCGCTCCTACTCGAGGACGAGTCAACCCCCGGCGCCCCCGAACATCTTCCACCTCGCCGATCGTGGAGCCCATTATCTGAGCGACCCACCGGAAGAGCCGCATCATGGCGCCGATGATAGGATCCACCACATGGGTCTCGATCCCGCCGGCCATCCAAGCCAAGGCCTCCACCACGGCCCGGACGACGAAGACCACCCCTCGAAGGACTCCGATGAACACGAAGAAGCCCCCGGCCAGCATCGGGAGCCATTGCGCCCCGACCAACTTGAGGACCGGGCGGAGGATATTCCAGAGAGCCACGCCGATCCCTTGGATGTCCTCCCAGATCGGCTGAAGGACCGGAAGCAGGGACTCGAAGATCGCCAGGAAGTCCTGCCAGCGCTCCCCCACGATCACAGCCACCCCAGCGATCACCGCAAAGATCGCAGCCAGAGGAGCCAGCGCCGCGCTCAGGGTCGTCAACGCGGTTGTCAGGGCAGCGCCCCCTCCACCGGCCCCCGCGCCCCCTGCGGCCCCTGCAGCCCCTCCACCGCCGAGAAGAGTCCCTAGACCACTCACTGCCCCGCCCGCAGCCCCCGCCGCGGAGAGACCCCCGCCAACGACCTGGCGGCCGACCTGGACGGCCGCGAACGCCATCGCCGCCTGTTTCAGCATCGGGAGCCAACGC
>JALGZR010000176.1 GCA_025774805.1 bacterium | reverse complement strand
TCCACCTCGTAGTGATACGTGCCGTCGACCATGTCGCTCGGCACGACCCATGCGAGCTCGTGGGACGTTGCCTCCGGGAGCACGACCTGGGACACGATCGCCTCGTTGGGGTTCTTGATCCGGACAACGAGGAAGTCGGGGGTCGAGCCGTCGGTGTTCACCGAGCAGTTCGCGGTGAAGATTCCCCCAGGATTCTCGACATGATCGGGGATCTCCGGATCGATGGTGTAGTCGATCGTCGGTGCCGCGTCAGCAGTGAGGAGAGCCGCACAGGAGAAGAGCATGCCGACGCCGAGACGAACGAGCCATTGACGCGCACTCATGAGGCCACCTCCGACGTTGAGAGTACATGGTCGCGAATGAAACGTCCCGGCTACCTCTGACATGTGACTGCCCATGTCGATTGCTCGAGTGACGCCGGCCACGCGGCGCCCGATCTCCGCAATCCGCGCCATTGTAACCGTTTGTGTCGTTCGAAACAAGCGCGGAGTGGGAGGTCGGCGTTGCCGCCGGAAGGGTCAGGTGGCCTAGCGAAGCACTCGAATCGCGACCCGTTGCTCGCGCGCCCCCTGGGCGATCCGGGCGATGTACACGCCGGCGGGCAGGCGGTGTCCCCGCCCGTCCAGACCGTCCCACGCGATCGGGCCGCGTCCCGTCGAGGAGAGCCTCCGCACGAGCCGGCCCGAGACGTCGAATATGTTCGCCTCGAGCCGACCGCCGGGCGCCGCGTCGAAGCCCGGACGGAGGCGGACGGCACCGTGGGTCGGATTGGGGGCGGCATACGCCATCGCGGGGGCGTCCCCATCCTCGGGAACACCGGTCACGAGATCTTGGACCGCGAGGGGTAGATAGATGCGACCCGATCCGAGCATCTCGTTGTATGGCTCGTTCTCGGGGATGTCGTAGATCGCGTCCACGGCGTACCGGATCCGATCCTTGATGTCATCCTCGTCGAGACCGGGTACCAGGCTCAGGATGAGCGCCGCTTCGCCCGCGACGAAGGGTGTCGCGAACGAGCAGCCGCTCCCGATCGCCCAGTCGTTCCCGGGGTAGGCGCTCCGCACGCCCGTACCGGGCGCGGAGACCAGGACCTTCGAGTTGTAGTCGGCGAAGTCGGCCTTGATGTCCATCGAGTCGAGGGCGGTGATCATGAACGCGTCCTCGTCGGCTGCGGGGTAGTAGGGTGGGCTCTCCCGGTTCTCGTTCCCGGCTCCGGCAACGACGATGATCCCCGCTTCCTCGGCGACCTCGATCTGGTGACCGATCGGGGAGATCGTCTGGGGCACGCCAAAGCTCATGTTGATGACGTCGGCCCCGTGCAGGACGGCATAGCGGATCGCCTTCACGAGGCGCCAGGTGTCCGAGCGACCGTCGTCGTCGAGCGCGCGGATGGGCAGGATCTCGGCCTCCGGCGCGACGAGCGCGACGATCCCGGCCACCATGGAGCCGTGGCCGTGGCTCTCGTCGATCAGCGCATCGCCGTCGTCGTCCAGCCCGTTGGCGGTCTCCCAGGGATCGGGGTCGTCGTCGACGAAGTCATAGCCGTCGGGACGGAGGCGGTCACCCTGGAACAGATCGTGAGTCGGATCGACACCGGTGTCGAGGACGGCCACGGTGACGCCCGCGCCCCGGCTCCACGCGTGCGCCTCGTCGAGCCCGATGCGTTCGGTGAGCGCCTGGTCCTCGAAGTCGCCCATGGTGCCGCCTATGGCGACGAAGATCATCTGGCGGATCCCCTCGGGCGTATCCTCGAGGTAGTTCGCGTCGGCCTCGAGAACCGCCTCGTCGTCTTCCATGGAACCCGCGAATCCCTCGAGATCGTCGATGTCCTCGATGTGGACGAGGTAGAGGTCCGCGGCGGGAAAGGAATCGAGCGCGGTCGTGCCCCAGCGGCCGTTCACTTCCTCGATGGTGTAACCGGCGTTGAGCGCGAGGATGATTTCGCCGGAGGCGTAGTCCTCGTCGGCCCTCGCCGGATGTCCGGCGAGGAGGGGAGTTAGCGGCAGCAGAAGGTAACGCGCGGCCAGCGCGGCCGTTCGGTTGCTGTGACTCACTGCTCCAGGTTCCCGAGGCGAGCCTGACGCTCACCTGATATGAGGTGCCAAAGATTATACAGGAACGGGAGCAGCCGGTCAACGCGGGCGCGGACGGGCGTCCGTGTCACCGACCCGTCAGCGCAGCAGCCTGATCGCAATTCGCTCCGTGTGGTTGCCGTCGACGACGCGAGCGATGTAGACACCGGGCGCCGGTCTTCGTCCGCGGGCGTCACGGCCGTCCCACGTGATCGGGCCCGGTCCCGTCGAGAACAACCTCCGAACGAGCCGACCGGAGACGTCGAATACGCTCGTCTCGGCCCGGACCCCCGGGGCGATGTCGAAGCCCGTGCGGAGTCGGACCGCGCCGCGCGTCGGATTCGGAAACGCCAGGGCGATGCCCGCCGGGCCCTCGCTCTGGGGGACGCCGGTCACGAGATCCTGGACCGCCAGCGGGAGAAAGATGCGGCCCGTTCCGAGCTTCCCCTCGAAGGGTTCGTTCCCCGGTATCTGGTAGATCGAGTCCACGGCGGCCCCGAGCTGCTCCTCCATCGCGTCGCGATCCATACCCGGCGCTCGGCTCAGGACGAGCGCCACCTCTCCCGTGACGAAGGGCGTCGCGAAGGAGCAGCCGCTTCCGATCGCCCAGTCGTTGCCCGGGTAAGCGCTCCGCACGCCCGTGCCCGGCGCGGAGACCAGGACCTTCGAGTTGTAGTCGGCGAAGTCGGCCTTGATGTCCATCGAGTCGAGGGCCGTGATCATGAACGCCTTGCTGTCGGCTGCGGGATAGTAGGGTGGGCTCTCCCGGTTCTCGTTGCCGGCTCCGGCCACGACGATGATCCCCACGTCGTCAGCGGCACGGATTTGATGGCCGATCATCGATATGGTTCGGGGCACGCCAAAGCTCATGTTGATGACGTCGGCCCCGTGAAGGATGGCGTATTGGATCGCCTGGACGAGAATCCA
>JALGZR010000115.1 GCA_025774805.1 bacterium | reverse complement strand
CCCTCGGTGACCTCGAACGTCTCCCGGCCTGCCAGCACCTGGGCGAGCGTGCTCTTGCCCGAGCCGTTCGGTCCCATGATCGAGTGCACCTCTCCCGCGCCGACGCGCAGGTCGATGCCCTTGAGAATCTCCGTTCCCTGAACGTTCGCGTGCAGATTCTTGATCTCCAGCATGAGTCTCGGAATCCCTTCCCGTATGCGTTTCCGTGGTCCCTCCCGGAGACGGCCTCGCGCCGCTCCGGACGGTGCTTCCCGACTACCCGACGCTGCTCTCGAGGCTCACGCTCAGGAGCTTGCGCGCCTCGACGGCGAACTCCATGGGCAGCTCCCGGAACACCTCCTTGCAGAAGCCGTTCACGATCATGGAGACCGCGTCCTCCGTTTTGATGCCCCGCTGGCTGCAGTAGAAGAGCTGATCCTCGCCGATCTTCGCCGTCGAGGCCTCGTGCTCCACCCGGGCCGTCGGATTGCGCACGTCGATGTACGGGAACGTGTGCGCTCCGCAGCGATCTCCAATGAGCATCGAGTCGCACTGGGTGAAGTTACGGGCCCCGTCCGCCCCCGGATTCACCTTCACCAGCCCACGATACGAGTTCTGCCCCCGCATGGCGGAGATGCCCTTCGAGACGATCGTGCTCTTCGTGTTCTTCCCCAGGTGGAGCATCTTCGTGCCGGTGTCGGCCTGCTGCCGGCCGCTGGTGAGGGCGACCGAGTAGAACTCCCCGATCGAGTCGTCCCCTCGAAGGATGCAGCTCGGGTACTTCCAGGTGATGGCGGACCCGGTCTCGACCTGCGTCCAGGAGATCCGGCTGCGCGGCCCCTTGCAGATTCCCCGTTTGGTCACGAGGAGATCCGGCTGCGCGGCCCCTTGCAGATTCCCCGTTTGGTCACGAAGTTGTAGATCCCGCCGACCCCGTTCTCATCGCCCGGATACCAGTTCTGGATCGTGGAGTACTTGATTTCCGCGTCCTCGAGCGCCACGAGCTCCACCACGGCGGCGTGGAGCTGGTTCTCGTCCCGCATGGGAGCAGTGCAGCCCTCGAGGTAGCTCACGTTGCTGCCCTTGTCCGCGACGATGAGCGTGCGCTCGAACTGGCCGGTCATCGCGGCGTTGATCCGGAAGTACGTGGACAGCTCCATCGGACAGCGCACACCCTCGGGGAT
The DNA here is from genome assembly GCA_025774805.1 of bacterium. Taxonomy (GTDB): domain Bacteria; phylum ARS69; class ARS69; order ARS69; family ARS69; genus JALGZR01. Next base: position 21,753 of record JALGZR010000115.1, on the reverse strand, counting down.
GTATACGAACGAACCGTCGCTGAAGACCGCGGAGTTGAGCGTCGCGAAGAAGTTGTCCGAGTAGGGGACGACCGATCCCAGGTACTTGCGGACGAGTTCGGGATGATCGCGCACCGCCTCGGAGAACGAACAGAAGATGATCCCGAGCTCGTGGAGCTTCTCCCGGTACGTGGTCGCCACCGAGACGCTGTCGAAAACCGCGTCGACCGCGACCCCCGCCAGCGCGAGCTGTTCGGTCAAGGGGATTCCGAGCTTCTCGTAGGTCTCCAGGAGCTTCGGATCGACGTCTTCGAGGCTCTTGGGGCGGTCCTCGTCCGATTTCGGCGCCGCGTAGTAGCTGATCGCCTGATAGTCCACCGGCGGATACTCGATCTTCGGCCACCGGGGCTCCTTCTGCTGAAGCCAGTGTTGGTAGGCCTTCAACCTCCACTCGAGCATCCAGGCCGGCTCGTTCTTCTTCGCGGAGATGAGCCCGATGGTCTCTCTCGTCAGACCGGGGGGAAGGAAGTCCTGCTCGATCTCGGTGACGAAGCCGTACTTGTAGTCCCTTCGGGCGAACTCCTCCAGGGTGCTTCCCGTATCGCTCATCGATCTTCCTTCGCGAGATGGCGAAACTCGATATCGAACGTTCGGACCCGAGGGGGCCCGAGGCCGCTCTCTTCGTTTCTCATCAGGTCCGCGAGGGTGACTTCGCGGAGGTAGTCGTTGATCCGCTCGTTCAGCCGCCGCACCGACTTGGTGATGGGACAGCGCACCTCCATGCGGCAGTCGGGAGCGACAGCTCCGACGCGTTCCGGGGTCTCGTCGGGCTCGCAGCAGTTCATCACCTGCACGGGACCCTCGATCGCCGAGATGACGTCGTTCACGGAGATGCCCTCCGGGCTCCGCGCGAGCGCGTAGCCGCCTCGGGCGCCCCGGGTCGAGCTCACGAGACCGCCCCCCACCAGGTTCTTCAGGACGTTCATGAGAACGGGGAGGGGAACGCCGTAGCGCTCCGAGATCCGGCGGGCACTCAGCCGTGCGGGATCGTCGCCGGAGACCTCGGCGAGCCCGGCCAGAGCCACGAGGGCGTAGTCGGTCTTTCGCGTGAATCCGAACACGGGTGCGGTTCCCTCCGTCTCCCTCTCCGGATGCAGGACTGAACCCCGAAGGCGGCGCTCCGGGCCGCGGGTCGGCCCTCGGCCCTTGGCTCGACCGTCCCGGGGCCTCGGGAGGGCCTCGGGACCGCCTCTCCAATGAGTACTATATCGGTACTAGTACCGAATGTGTACCATTTATCCTGCGGCTTGGAAAGGGTGAATCCGGGAAGTATGCTGTTTTCCTGGGCCGCGTGCCGGGTCCCCGGGGCGAGATCGGGTCGGGGGCGGGATGCGGGCGCCCGCCCGCAGGTCGGTCTGCGGGCGGAGTCGCTGCCGTCCGCCCGGAGGAACCGGTCCCTGGGTGAGAAGGGGCTCACCCCGCGAGGAGGGAACCGCTTTGACGCGTCACTCCGAGAGCGAGGGCGAGAGATCGCACCCGGCCCGTCCCGGCCAGAGAATCCGGGACTACGAGATCCTCTCGGAGATCGGCCACGGCGGAATGGGCGTGGTCTACCGCGCCCGGGATCCCCGTCTGGAGCGTCAGGTCGCGCTCAAGTGCCCCTGGCCCCATCTGGCCGCCGACCCGAAGATCCGCCAGCGCTTCCTCCAGGAAGCGCGCGCCACGGCCCGCGTGACGCACTCGGGCATCGTTCAGGTCTACGACACGTTCGAGGCGAACGGCCTCCCCTGGATCGCCCTCGAGCTCGTCGAGGGGGAGGATCTCCGGACCGTCCTGAGCCGCGGGCGCCCTCCGATCGAGAAGACCCTGCGTTGGGGGGAGCAGCTCGCCGGCGCGCTGGAGGCCGCCCACGCGCGAAACGTGCTCCACCGGGACGTGAATCCTCGGAACATCCTCATCCATCAGGACGGCGGTGCCCTCCTGTCCGACTTCGGTCTCGCCCGGGTTCTGATCCCGCCCGAGGAGCAATCCACGATCTCCGCGCAGCCGACCGAGATCACGACGATGGGGACCGTGCTCGGGACCCCACGCTACATGTCTCCCGAGCAGGCCCTCGGCAAGGAGGTCGACAGGAGAACCGACCTCTTCTCCCTGGGCGCGGTGTTGTACGAGCTCGCCACGGGCGTACCCGCGTTTCCCGGCGATCAGTTCGGCGAGATCTTCGACCGGATCGTCCACCGGGATCCCGAGTCGTTCGCCCGGTACGTGCCGGAGACGCCTCCGGAGCTCGAGCGGATCATCCTCAAGTGTCTTCGGAAATCCCCCGACGACCGCTATCCCGATGCGCGTGCGCTCCGGGGAGCTCTCCGGACGCTGCGACGGGATCTGGAGTTCAGCGAGTACTCGTCCACGAGCACGAACGGGGTTCTTCCGCGCCCCCGCCCGCGGCTGCTGGGCTGGGCCCTGGGGGTCGCCATGGTGGCGGCGGTCGCGGCGATCGTGTGGATGGTGGCGCGAGAGGGAGGTGGGAGTCCGATCCCCGACGGGACGCCCCGTCAGGTCACCACGGGAGACGGCTGGAATCGGGATCCCGCGCTCTCTCCGGACGGGAGCCGGATCGCGTTCGCGTCCGACCGGGGCGGGAACTCCGACATCTACATCGTGGACGCGCGCGGAGGCAACGCGCTCCGGATCACCGACAGTCCGGGCCAGGAGACGGAGCCCGCCTGGTTCCCCGACGGAAGTGCGATCGTTTACACGCACGACGACGGACAGGACGTATCGCTCTGGAAAGTCGGACAGATGGGAGGGGGAGGCACGCTCCTGCTGCCCGACGCGAAGAACGCGGCGATCTCCCCCGACGGACGCCGGCTCGCCTTCGCCCGAGCCCGAGCCGGCGGGTTCATTCGAATCGGCGTTGCGACTCTCGAGAATCCGACCGACGCCCGCCTCCTCACGCGAGATGGTGACGGCCTGTTCAACCACATGAATCCCGCGTGGTCCCCGAACTGCCGTACGATCGTGTACACGGGACACGACCGTCTCTGGGAGATCCCCGCCGACGGCGGGGAAGCGCGGCCCCTCACCGGAGTCGGGAGCATCGCCATCGATCCGACGTGGGCTCCGTCGGGGACCGCCATCGTCTTCGAGTCCCATCGGGACGGCATCGCGGCCCTCTGGTGGGTGGGGGCCGACGGCGGCGAGCCCCGGCGGTACTCCCTCGGGTCGGGCTCCGAGGGCCACCCGACCTTCTCCCGGGACGGCCGGCGCTTCGCGTACTCCACCCGATCGGACCACGAGGAGATCCTGTTGAAGGATGTGAAGACCAATCGGCAATTCCCGATCCCCGGTTCCCGGGACGACCGGATGCCGACGCTGGCGCCCGACGGATCGGCCGTGGCCTTCGTCTCGAAGCGGTGGGGAAGGACCGCGGAGCTGTGGATCCAGCCGCTCGAGAACGGGCGGCCCGCCGGCCCGCCCAGGCGCCTCAGCGACGGGGGGCCCACCGTCTCGCACCCGGCGTTCTCCCCCGACGGCCGCTGGATCGCGTGCTACCGGATCCAGGGAGAGGTGAGAGACCTGTGGGCGTTTCCCGCTCAGGGGGGCGAGGCGCAGCGCCTGACCGACCACCCCGCCGCGGATCTTCATCCGTCCTGGTCTCCGGACGGGAGGGAGATCGCGTTCGTCTCCGATCGGGAGGACGGCTTCCAAATCTGGATCGTTCCCGTGGAGGACGGAGTGACGACCGGCGAACCTCGCCGCGTGATGGGTCGCCAGGAGATCCCGTTCACGCCGGTCTGGTCTCCCGACGGACGGGAGCTCGCCTACGTGGGCTCGCGGAACGGCGCTCGCGAAGTGTGTATCGTGGGGGTGGACGGAGGGGATTCGCCCCGACGGATCACGGACGGGGCCTCCGCGCTGCGAGTGCGCTGGAGCTGTGCATCCGGTGATCTCTGGGTCTGCGGAACGTGGGGAGAGGATCGACTCCAGTGTCGCGTGATCGACCCCTCCACCGGAGAGGTTCGAGAGGAACACGACGCGATCGTCTTCGGAGGTCCGGAGAGTCCCCCGTTTTTCGACCTCTCGCCCACCGAGGATCTGTTAGCATTCTCTCGCATTGCCCCGAGAGGACACGTTTGGACGATCGAGTCGACGCGTTGAGATCACTCTTCTCTTCCCGGGTGAACCGAATCGAGGTGAAGCGATGACGCCGCCGCCGAATGGCACGCCGCCGATGTCGACGATCACGTACGACGAGCTCTATGAAAGCGGGAAGATCCTCAAGCAGTGGGGCGAGGCGTGGATGGAGCTGTGCGAGTGGCAGGACAAGGAAGCCGCGTTCGAATATGAGCCGAACTCGACCGTGGAGACGCTTCGGGCCCTGATCAACAACGTCCGGACCCAGGTGGAGCCGATGCCCCTGAACCCGGGCGGCTGCTAGCCGGCGAATCTCACCCGGCCCGGCCGCGGCGGCGGCACGCCGCGTCCGGGTCCGTCGTCGAGGCGCTTCCGCCCGTCAAAGGGCGGCGGGCCCGCCTCGAGTGAAGGCACCTGCCGAGAGGAACGAGTCCGTGAGGGCGCCGTTTCGAATCCGTTCACGTACCGAAAAAGAGAGGTGCATTGATGGTCAGTCCCTCGGAGAGCAAGGTCACCGCCGGCGAGCTCTGTGACGCCGCCACGAAGCTCAAGGAGTACGCCGAGAAGCTGATGCAGATCTCCTGCCCCCAACCCCGGGATGCGGAGATCGTTTACGAAAACACCACGGTGGACAAGCTGCTGGATCTCGTGCAGAGCATCACGAACGGCACGGACCCGGCACCTCTCAACCCCGGCGACTGCTCTCCCTGATCGCTCTTCCCGGCGGGCGGTCCCCTCGATCCCCGGGGGGCGGCGCCCGGCGTCCGCACCGGTGCTCGGGAGGGAAACCATGGCCGTCCCCTCCGGGATCGAAAGCCTCACCGTCGTTCTCACGAAGCAATGCAACCTCCGGTGCGCCTATTGCTATCAGGATGACAAGGGACCGGGACGGATGTCTCGGGAGACTCTCGAGACGGCCGTGGATCGGGTGATGGCGTCGCCCTTTCTGCGGGTGTCCATTCACTTCTACGGAGGGGAGCCGCTCCTCGAGCTCGAGAGTCTCCGGGCCGCCGTCGCCCGGGCGGAGTCTCTCCGCCGCCCGGGACAGGACCTCGTCCTCTCGCTGGCCACGAACGGGACCCTGCTCGAACGCTCCGTTCTGGACTACCTGATCGACCACGGCTTCCATCTGCGACTGAGCCTCGACGGATTGCCGGTCCTGCAGGACGAGCGCGCTCCCGGGACCTTCGACGCGCTCGACGCCCTTCTCGACGACATTCGGGAGCGCCATCCCGACTGGTATCACTCCCATCTCGAGATCGCGACGACGCTCTTGCCCCGCTCGGTCCCGCACTTGGCGGAGACCGTCGAGTACTTCCTGCGCAATGACGTCGCCGACATCCGGACGGGGCCGTGCATCACTCCGGCCCCCGGCTGGGACGAGGATTGGCTCGAGCCTCTCCGGGGGCAGATGGGGCGAGTCGTGCCTCGGTTGAGGGATCACTACCGGAGAACCGGACGCGTTCCGTTCGGTCCGCTCTTTCCCGACCGCCCTCCCCGGGAGAGACCCCGGTCGGAGATCCCGATGTGCGGCGTCGGGCGGTCCGGACGGATCGCCGTGGACGTGGACGGCCGCGTCGTGCGGTGCGTCGCCCTCGCGGGCAGCTACCAGCACTTCTCGCCTGCGATGCTCCGGGACCGGACGGCGCCGCTCTCCCTCGGCTCGATCGGGGCGCCGGAGCTGGAGGAGAGGAGCGCGCGCCTGCACGAGGCGACCGCACGGGAGGAGCTCTTCTCGCGCAAGGAGGAGAAGTACTCGTCCTACGGAGCCTGCCGGGACTGCGTCTATCTTTCGCGATGCCGATTCTGCCCGGTCGCGATCGGGCACCTCCCGAACAACGACGACCCGCGGCGGGTTCCGGACTTCGTTTGCGCCTTCAATCTCGCCGCCCTCGAGCACAGCGATCTCCTCGCCCGGGAGATCGGAACCCTGACGCGTCCGTCGCCGCTTCCCCTGCCGATTCCGGTTCTCACCGTCGTCGAGAAGGACCCGGAGAGCCCCGAGGGTGAGCCGTAGAGCCTCTACCGAGAAAGGACCGGGACATGAGATTCGTCGATGCTCGGCCGTTCCGTCGATCCGGAGTCTCCGCCGCGTCGGGGCTGCTCTTCGTTCTCGCGCTTCTCGTGGCGGGCTGCGGAGAGGAGCGGGTCCCCGCTCGTGCCGTCCCCCCGAAGCCTCCCGTGACGCCCTTCCCGCGGGTCCTGGTTTCGGTGGAGGAGGATCCCGAGGGATTCCACATCCGCCAGGTCTGGATGCGCTCCGGAAAACGGGATGAGAGACCGGGTCACGTCCTGGGCCCCGCGCTCCCACCGCCGGGCGATCCCCGGGGCAGCGACGGGATCGCGGCGGTTCTCTACGATCGAGAGGGTGCGGCCCTTCTGTCCCGCGCCCGGTCGAAGCGGATGACGGTCTTCTTCGACAACGTCGGTACGGGGCTCCACGGATCGACACGGATTCCGGAGATCAAGCGCTTCGTGTTCGATCTTCCGGTACTGCGCGAAGCCGCGTTTCTCGCGTTCTTCCACGTTCGGGTTCCCGATGCGGACAGCGGGCCGTTCGATCCGGAACGGCCCACGGGACCGTTCCAAGGGTTTCACGCCATCCGCGGACCGATCTCTCCGCCGGCCGGGCCCCCGGAGACGCCGTCCAAGCGTTGGCTCGGGGTGCGTTACACCGGGGGGATCGCCTTCATGCCCACGCCGGGGCCCGAACCCGGACCGAGTCCGCTACCCGACGGTTTCCCGGATCACCTGGATCTCGGTCCTCCGTTCGGGATCGAGGATCCCCTCGATCTGCTGGAGAAGGTCCGCCTCCACCCTCTCCTGGAGTTCCGTTTGAGAGAGCTGTTCGACCGACCCGTCGGGATCGTGACGGTCGACGAGCCCCATTCCTCACCCGCCGGGTCGCCCCTGACCATCGTCATCCACGGCGACGGCTTCGATGCCTCGGCCGCGGACAGTGCGACGTTCTTCCACTACTCGCAGGCCCTCGTCGACACGCTTCTCAACGTCGAGCCGTTCGCGACCCTGGCCGACAGCATCCGGATCCTCCGGGTGCGGGCGGTGTCTCAGACGTCGGGGATCACCTACTGCGAGGACGACAGCACTCAAGTCCCGACCCACTACCGGGTCCGCAAGTGCTACCAGCCCGACACCCCGATGACGTGTGATGCCGCCGCCGCCCAGGCCGCCGAGGCCCGAGCCGAAGGCCAGCCCGTGGCCTGGCCCTCGTTTCTCGGTATGGAGGACGGTGACATCTGGAGAGTGCACGAGGCGGCCGCAGAGTCCCTGGGCCCGGAAGGGGCCCACGCCCACGTGATGATCGCGAACTGCGTGCACCAGGCGGCCCGGACCGACTCGGACGAGTCCCGCCGAATCTGTTACGTTGGGATTCCTCCCGACGTCTACTACCCGACCTGCGGTTTGGGTCTCGGAACCACGCTCTCCCCGGTCATGAAGGACTCTGTGTTCGCCCACATCGCCGTGCACGAGCTCGGTCACGCGCTGGCCCGTCTGATGGACGAATACATCGGATGGGGAGAGTGGGACGGGGAGAGCACCTACCCGAACATGGCCACGCTGGCCCAGGTGGACGCAGGTGACGTCTGGTGGCAGACGATCGTGGCCGACAGCGGCTTCCCGGTTCATCGGAGATTGGACACCTCCTGCAACGACGACCACAACTCGTGGGACGACGATGTGAACGGAAACTGGATCATGCTCGGGGCTTACTGGGGGTGCGGCTTCGTCGAGTCGGTCGAGCTCGCCGGCTGCGACCCGTTGAATGACCCGCAGGGTGCTCCGTTCTTCCGGGCGTCCTCCCGGTGCAAGATGCGCGGCATCAAGTATCCGTTCTGCGAGGTGTGTCAGGACACCCTGGCCAAGACCATCCGGAACCCGCCGATCTTTTCGAACTGAGGGGGATCATTCCTCGCCGTCTTCCCCCTCACAGAGCTCGACCAGGATCCCGCCCGTCGATTTCGGGTGGAGGAAGGCGATCTTTTTGCCGCCGGCGCCGACGCGCGGCTCGCGGTCGATGAGGCGCACCCCCGAGGCCTCCAGCTCGCCGAGAGTCCGCTCGAGATCCCGGACGCGAAGCGCCACGTGGTGGATGCCGGGTCCCCGTTTCGCGAGGAACTTCGCGATGGGCCCGTCCGCGTCGGTCGACTCGAGGAACTCGAGGTCCGACTCGCCGGCGGCGACCTTGACCACCCGCACCTTCTGCTCGGGAACGACCTCCTCCCCGGTGACCTCGAATCCGAGTCGCCTCTCGAAGACCTCCCGGATCTCCGCGAGATCGGGGACGGCGATCCCCAAGTGGTCGATCCCCAGGTAGCGGGAGTCCATCGCTCTCAGGACTCCGGCGGCTTGAGGACGACGAGGACGTCGTCCCCGTCCACGGTGTCGCCGGGCCGGACGAGAATACGATCGACGACACCGCTCGACTCGGCCGTCAGCTCGTTCTGCATCTTCATCGCCTCGACGACGATCACCGGCTGACCGACGGCGATCTCGTCTCCCGGGGAGACCGGGATCTCGACGACGATGCCCGGCATCGGGGCGCGGATCTCGGCGGGACCGACGGGGGCGTCTCCGCCGATCGCCGAGAGGGCGCGCGTCACCTCGTCCTGCACGCGGGCCTGCATCCGCTCGCCGTCGAGGGAGACCCAGACGTTCTCCCCCTCGCGCTCGAGGATCATCTCCCGGCTGAATCCCTCGAAGAGCAGGGAGTGGAGCGAGGTCGAGTGGATCCGCTGGAGATCGGCGGTCACCGCCTCCCCGTCGAGACGGACTTCGAGCCCGCCATCGGTCTCGACCAGCTCCACTTCGCGCTCGCGCCCCTTGAGCTGCACGAAGTACCGGACGGCCGGCTTGGCGGTGCTCATGCTCGCCCCCGGAGTCCAAAGCGCCGGGCCCTGCCCACGCGAACCCACGGAGAGAGACCGTCCGCCTCCCCTCGGCCGTCCGCCCCGGTCCGGCTGGCCTCGGAGGTGGTCCGGTGGATATGAATCGCGGCCGCGACGGCCGCCACGTCCTCCCGTCGTCCCTGACCGATTCCGATCGGCTCGTAGCCCTCCTGCACCTCCTCGAGCCATCGCGTGTCGACCCGGTTCTCGATGAAGTCGGGGTGAGCCAGGATCCATCTCAGGAAGGGGATGTTCGTCGTCGGTCCCTCGATGCGGTACTCGATCAGCGCCGACTGCATCCGGATCGTGGCCTCGGTCCGGTTCGCTCCCCGCGTGATGAGCTTGGCGAGCATCGGATCGTAGTGGATCGGGACCTGGAAGCCCTCGTAGACCCCGCAGTCGTGGCGAATGCCGGGACCGTCCGGGGGCCGGAGGAACTGGATCCGCCCGACCACCGTCCGGGGGCCGGAGGAACTGGATCCGCCCGACCGACGGGAGAAAGCCCTTCGTCGGATCCTCCGCGTAGATCCGGCACTCGATCGCGTGTCCGCGCGGATCGATCCGATCGCGCAGCGTGAGGTGCTCGCCGGCGGCGATCTTGATCTGCTCCTTCACGAGATCAATGCCCGTCGTCTCCTCGGTGACGGGGTGCTCGACCTGGAGGCGGGTGTTCATCTCCAGGAAGTAGTAGGAGCCGTCCGGGGCGAGAAGGAACTCGACCGTGCCCGCGTTGACGTAGTCGACGGACTCGGCCGCCTTCACGGCCACCTCTCCGAACTCGGCCCGACGGTCCGCTCCGAGCGTGGGACTCGGCGCCTCTTCGATGACCTTCTGGTGGCGGCGCTGGATCGAGCACTCGCGCTCCCCGACGAACACGGTCCGCCCGTGGCGATCGGCGAGGATCTGCGCCTCGACGTGGCGGGGCCGCTCGACGAGCTTCTCCACGAGGAGGTCTCCGCTGCCGAACGAGGACTCCGCCTCCCCGCGCGTCAGGCGGAGGGCCGCGTCGAGGTCCGACTCGCGGTGCACGGCGCGCATCCCCTTACCGCCGCCTCCCTTCGCCGCCTTCAGCAGCACCGGGAATCCGATCTCCTTCGCCATCTCGCGGGCCTCGGCGTCCGAGACCGGCTCGAGGCTGCCGGGGACGACCGGAACCCCCGCCTGCCCGACCTTCAGCTTCGCCTCCGCCTTGTCGCCCATCGAAATGATCGCCGACGGCGGCGGCCCCACGAACGCGATCCCCGCCTCCTCGCACGCCGCGGAGAACTCCGCGTTCTCGGCGAGGAAGCCGTACCCGGGGTGAATGGCCTCCGCGCCGACCTCGCGCGCCGCGCCGAGGATCTTTTCCTGCGCGAGGTAGCTCTCGGTCGCCGGGGCGGGACCGATCGCCACCGCCTCGTCGGCGAGGAGCACGTGCAAGGCGTTGCGATCGACTTCCGAGTAGACGGCGCACGAGGGGATCCGCATCTCGCGGAGGGCTCGGATCACCCGGACCGCGATCTCCCCCCGGTTGGCGATCAACACCTTGCGGAACATGTCGACCTCCTCGTCCGAGCTAGAGAGGAATGTTCCCGTGCTTCTTCGCCGGGATGGCCTGATGCTTCGTCTTGAGGGACTCGAGCGCCATGATCAGGTGCCGTCGGGTCTGCGAGGGCAAGATCACGTTGTCGAGGTATCCGTAGCTCGCCGCGATGTACGGGTTGGCGAACTGCTCGTTGTACTCGTCGACGAGCCGCTTCTCCTCGGCGGCGGGATCGTCGGCCGATTTGATCGCCCGGCGATGGATGATCCGCACGGCGCCCGCCGCTCCCATGACCGCGAGCTCCCCCGTGGGCCAGGCGACATTGTAGTCGCCGCGGACGTGCTTCGACGACATGACGTCGTAGGCGCCGCCGTAGGCCTTGCGCGTGATCACGGTGAGCTTCGGCACCGTGGCCTCGGCGTAGGCGAAGAGCAGCTTCGCGCCGTGCTTGATGATGCCTCCCCACTCCTGCGCGGTGCCGGGCAGGAAGCCGGGCACGTCCTCGAACGTCACGATCGGGATGTTGAACGCGTCGCAGAAGCGGATGAAGCGCGCGCCCTTGATGGAGGCGTCGATGTCGAGCACCCCGGCGAGGTGCTTCGGCTGGTTCGCCACGAGCCCCACGACGCGCCCGTTCAGGCGCCCGAAGCCGACCAGGATGTTGCGCGCATACTCCGGCTGGATCTCGAGGAAGTCGCCTCCGTCGAGGATGGGGAGGATCGCGTCCCGCATGTCGTAGGGCTTGTTCGCCTCGTCGGGCACGACACCTTCGAGGGACTTCTCCTCTCGATCGGGGGGATCGTCGCAGGGAATCGCCGGGGGATCCTCGGTGTTGTTCGAGGGCAGGAACGAGAGGAGCCGGCGGACGAGCGCCAGCGTGTCGCGCTCGGAAGGAGCGCGCAGGTGAGCCACCCCGCTCTTGGAGGCGTGGGTCTTCGCGCCCCCGAGCTCCTCGAACGTGACCTCCTCGTTCGTCACCGCCTTGATGACATCGGGGCCGGTGATGAACATGTGGCTCGTGCCCTCGGTCATCACGATGAAGTCGGTGATGGCGGGGGAGTAGACGGCGCCTCCCGCGCACGGACCGAGGATGGCGGAGATCTGGGGCACGACGCCCGAGGCCAGCGTGTTTCGCAGGAAGATGTCGGCGTAACCGCCCAGGCTCAGCACGCCCTCCTGGATGCGGGCACCGCCGGAGTCGTTGAGCCCGATGACCGGAACTCCGGTCTCCACGGCGATGTCCATGATCTGGCAGATCTTCTTCGCGTTCGACTCGGACATCGTGCCGCCGAACACGGTGAAATCCTGGGCAAACATGCAGACCGGTCGGCCGTCGATGCGTCCGAGCCCCGAGACCACCCCGTCGCCGACGATCTTTCGTTCGCCCATGCCGAACTCCGTGATCCGGTGGGTCACGAAGAAGCCGAGCTCCTCGAAGGAGCCGCGGTCGAGGAGCAGCTCGACGCGCTCGCGGGCCAGGAGCTTGCCCGCCTCGTGGACCTTGTCGATGCGCTCGCGCCCGCCGGCGAGGAATGCCTCCTCACGCCGCCGCTTGAGCTCCTCCAGTCGGTCGATGCGCGTCATGCTTTCGCCTCCCGGACCACGCGGTTCTCCAATGTCCCGATCCCCTCGATCTCGCAGCGGACCGTCTGACCCTCTTCGAGGAACACCTTCGGGTCGCGGTAGACCCCGACCCCGGAGGGCGTTCCGGTCGCGATCACGTCTCCCGGCTCGAGGGTCATCGTGCGGGTGACGAACTCTACGATCTCGCCGACGCCGCGGATCATCTGCGAGGTCCGCGCATCCTGCCTCACGTCTCCGTCCACCGCAAGGCGGATGGCGAGATCCCCGGCGTCGACCTCATCCGTGGTGACAAGGGCGGGGCCGAGAGGACAGAACGTGTCGATGCCCTTCGCCCGGGAGTACTGGACGTCCCGCTTTTGAAGCTTCCGTTCCGAGACGTCGTTGAGGATCGTGTACCCCGCGACGCTCCGTCGGGCCTTCGCCGCGGTGGCCCCCTTGACCCGCTTCCCGATGACGATGGCGAGCTCCACCTCCGGATCCACGTGGTGGCAGAACGAGGGGATCACGATGTCGTCCCCGGGGCCGATGATCGCGGACGGAGGCTTGAGGAAGATCATCGGCTCCTCGGGCGGCTCCCGGTCCTGCTCCGTCGCGTGCTCCCGGTAGTTCAGGCCGAGGCAGACGATCTTCGACGGCCGGGCGACGGGTGCGTGCAGCCGCACCCCGGACCGGGGACGCCGGGTCCTCGTGACCGCGCGGCCCTCGAGCTCCATCAGAGCGTTCGTGCCCCCCGCGAGGACGGCCTCCGCACCGGCGCCGGCAGGAAGACCCAGCTCCTCGGCCGGCCCGGCGTCGGCGATCGTGTCGTCGATCCAGAGCCCGAACCGGATGTCCTCGGAGCCGATCTCCGACCAGCGTACGATCCTCATCGATCCCCTTTTCGGCGGTCCCTGTTCGGCGGCTCCTTTTCGGCGGCCCGTGCGCCGCGGATCCGAACGGAGGAGACCGGCGTCTCGAGTCTCCGCCTCGCGTCCCGGATCCGCGGGCACGCGCCGCCCGGTGGCCGGACGTCAGGAATCGACCCGCGTGTACTCGATCTCCATCGACTTCGTCTCCGGCATGCCCTCCGCCGTCATGTACATCTCGAAGAGAAACGAGTCGTCCCCGGTGATGTTCGTCACGAACCGGGTCTTCACGGTCCCCATCGTCGGATCGGACATGGTGCCGCTCACGACCTGGGGCTTGCCCTCCTCGCAGGGCTCGCCTTCGGAGAGGAGGTAGCCCGTGCCCATGTTGTCCGTCCAGATGCTGAAGTACTTCCCGGTCGTGTTGTCGTAGCCGTCGATGCCCCGACCCTCGAAGGGCATTCCGTTGAACTCCGACTCGTGAACCGAATAGACGTACCGGCCGCCGAGCTCCCACGTGAAGCGCGCGGTGCCCTGGGCCACCACCGGCTCGCCCCCCATGAAGCTCGTGATCTTCGCCGTCCAGTCGCCGACGAACCAGTCCAGGCGCTCGTGGTACTGGCCGGGGGTCGCGGCGGCCTCCCAGGCCTTCTTCATCTTCTCGTGATCCATGCCGGAGGCGCTCTCCGACCCCTCCTCGGCGAGTGCCGCCGGAGAAAAGGCACAGAGGGCGACGGCAACGACGGTCGCCGTCCAGAGTGCAGACTTCATCGAGCTCTCCTTTTCGGGGTTAAAGGGGGCTCCGGCGGGCGGCTCCTCTGGCCGGTTACCCGCCCCGTCCGCCCCCTCCCGGGATTCCTCCCGCCGCGCGGGCGGGGGGGAGGATCCTACCAGCCCGGGTGGCCGGCCGCGACCCCGGGATCGATGGCCGACGGAAGGGCGGCACGTCGCGCCCGGAAGCCGCCGAGCGTCCTGTCCGCCCCGCTCTTGACAGGCGCCTGCCCCTCGGATAGCGTAAGCTCTTGGCCGACCCTGAGATGCATGGAAAGAAGGGTTTTCCCGGCACCGATCGGGCCGTCCCGGGGGTATCTTGACCGTTCTTCGATCCGTGAAGAACAGCCGCCTCTGTTTCGGCTGCGGAAAGGAGAACGAGGCCGGGCTCCGGCTCGACTTCGAGCTTCTGGAAGACGGACGGCTCGAAACCCGCTTCACCCCCCGGGACATCCACGGGGGGTGGGAGAGGGTCTTCCACGGCGGCCTGATGGTAACCTTGCTCGACGAGGCGATGCTGGCCCACCTGTACATGAACGGGGTGGACGCCGCCACCGCCGCCCTCGAAGTCCGGTTCCGGGAAGCGGCCCCGCTCGGCGACGAGCTTCTGGTGCACGCCTGGAGGGAGAAGCGGCGCGGGCGCCTCCACCGGATGGTGGCGGAGGCGCGGCGGGACGGCCGGCTGATCGCGCGGGCCACCGCGCGCTGTCTCGAGGTCGCCGGTCCGCCGGAGGGCGCGGAGCCGGATTGACGGCCGGGCCGGCCCCGTCCGCCGACAGACCCCGAGCCGGCCGACCGGCCGGAGGAGTTCCACCGAGATCCGGGCGAGAGGGCCCGGTCCGGTTGCGAGAGTGGCGGAATTGGCAGACGCTCCGGATTTAGGATCCGGTGAGGAAACTCGTAGGGGTTCGAGTCCCCTCTCTCGCATCCGGAAACCGCGGAGAACGGAGATGGCGTGGAAGTCAAGGTAGAGGTCCGCGAGGAGGAGGCCTGGCGGAGGGTGCTCTCGATCGAGGTCCCGGCCGAGGACGTCGCGAAGGAGTACGAGCGCGTGGCCCGCCGCATGGCGAAAAAGGTGAAGATTCCCGGGTTTCGCAAGGGAAAGGTGCCGACCTCGGTGGTGCGGCGCTCTTTCAAGTCGGAGCTCGACGCGGAGTTCCTCGAGACGGTGGTTCCGAAGGCGTTCGGCCAGGCGATCGAGCAGACCGGAATCGATCCGGTCTCGAAGCCCAAGTTCGAGGAAGTCTCCTTCGGCGAGGAGCGGCCCTTCTCGTTCGTCGCCGACTTCGAGTGCCGGCCGATTCTCGAGCTGAAGGACTACCGGGGGATCGCCGCCGAGAAGCAGGTACCGGAAGTGTCCGAGGAGCAGATCGATCGGGTGCTCGAGGACTTTCGGAAGAGCCGGGCCGCGCTGGAGGAGGTCGACCGGGCCGCGATCGACGGAGACGTTCTCCTGCTCGACTACCAGGCCGTCGACCGGGAGGACAAGCCGATCCCGAACCGAAAGGTGACCGACTACTCCCTCGAGCTCGGTGCGGGACAGGTCGTCGACTCGTTCGAGGAGGCCGTTCGCGGCTCGGAGCCGGGGCACGTCCGCACGGCGGAGATCCCCTACCCGGAGGACTACCCGGACGAGATCCTGGCGGGGACGACCGCCCGGTACCGGATCAAGGTTCGAAAGGTCCGGGAGAAGCGCTTCCCGGAGCTCGACGACGAGCTCGTGGCGGCGCACACCGACCGGAAAACGGTGGAGGAGCTGCGGGAGCGGGTCCGCAAGGAGTTGGAGGAACAGGCGGACCGCGCCGGGGTTGACCGGTTGGAGTCGGTTCTCCTGGAGAAGGTCGTCGAGGCCAACCCGTTCGAGCCGCCCCGTTCGCTCGTCGAGGCCCTTCTCGACGAGTTCGTGGAGCGGCAGAGCCTCGAGGCCGCGCGCCGGGAGGAGGATCCGAAGAGCCTCGACGTGGAGAAGCTGCGGTCGGAGAACCGGGAGGGAGCCTCCCGGCAGGTGCGCCGGATGCTGTTGCTCGACGCCGTCGCGGAGCGGGAGAAGATCGAGGTTCCCCCGCAGGAGATCCAGGATCGGGTGAACCAGCTCGCCCGCCTGCAGAGAACGCCGCCCGCGAAGCTCGTCTCCGATCTCGGAGGAGACCGATTCCTCCGCAATCTGAGGCGCGAGATGCGTGACAAAAAGGTCCTTGCCTTCCTCGTGGAGAATGCCGAGATTACGAGAAAGATCGTTCCCGCGCGAACGACGGAAGGATCGTGAGAACGTGAGAGCGCCCCCGGGCGCTCGATTCGCGGAAAACGGAGGATGAGATGGCCCTGGTTCCCATGGTCGTGGAGCAGGACGGACGCGGCGAGCGCGCGTACGACATCTACTCGCGTCTGCTCAAGGACCGGATCGTGTTTCTCGGGACACCCATCGACGATCACATCGCCAGTCTGGTCATCGCCCAGCTTCTGTTCCTCGAGGCGGAGGACCCCGAGCGGGACATTTTCATTTACATCAACAGCCCGGGCGGCACCGTCTCGGCCGGTCTCGCGATCTACGACACCATGCAGTACATCCGGCCGGACGTGGTCACGATCTGCATGGGTCTCGCCGCGAGCATGGGCGCGGTGCTCCTGTCCGCCGGGACCAAGGGCAAGCGCTCCGCGCTGCCGAACGCCCGGATCATGATTCACCAGCCTCTGGGCGGCACGCAGGGCCAGGCCAGCGACGTGAAGATCTACGCCGAGGAGATCCTGAAGACCCGCGAGCGTCTGAACGGGATCCTTCACAAGCACACGGACAAGGATCTGGAGACCATCAACCGCGACACCGAGAGGGACAACTTCATGTCGGCCGAGGAGGCGAAGGAGTACGGCCTGGTCGATGAGGTGATCCAGAAGCGCACCTAGCCCGCGCGTATCACGCGGGCCGGGCACGCGAATCCCGGAGAAGTCCGGAAGGCAGACGGCACGAAGATGAAAAAGGGAGTCGACTCTCCGCACGCCATCAAGTGCTCGTTTTGCGGGCGCGGTCAGGACGAGGTGACGAAGCTCGTCTCCGGCCCGTCGGTGTACATCTGCAACGAGTGCATCAAGCTCTGCAACGACATCCTCGAAGAGGAGATGGGGCGGGACGCGGCCACCGTCACGGTGGATCTGCCGAAGCCGGCCGAGATCCGGGCGCTGCTCGACGAGTACGTGATCGGACAGGATCGCGCGAAGAAGATCCTCTCCGTCGCCGTCTACAACCATTACAAGCGGATCAACTCCACCCTCGACGACGATCCGACCGAGCTCGAGAAGTCGAACGTTCTCCTGATCGGTCCGACGGGCACGGGAAAGACGCTCCTCGCCGAGACGCTGGCCCGGATGCTGAAGGTCCCCTTCGCGATCGTCGACGCGACGACGCTCACCGAGGCGGGCTACGTCGGGGAGGACGTCGAGAACATCCTCGTCAAGCTGCTGCAGGCCGCCGACTTCAATCTGGCGAGCGCGGAGCGGGGCATCATCTACATCGACGAGATCGACAAGGTCTCGCGCAAGTCGGACAACCCCTCGATCACCCGGGACGTCTCGGGCGAGGGCGTGCAGCAGGCGCTCCTCAAGATGCTGGAGGGGACCGTGGCCAACGTTCCGCCCCAGGGCGGACGGAAGCACCCCCAGCAGAAGTACCTGGAGGTCAACACCCGCAACATCCTCTTCGTCTGCGGGGGGGCCTTCGCCGGACTCGACAAGATCATCGCGCGCCGCACCGGAAAGAAGATCGTCGGGTTCGGGTCCGACCTCAAGACCTCCCCCGAGGATCGCGCCGGTCTGCTGGACCGGGTCGAGCCCGAGGACCTGCTCAAGTACGGGCTGATCCCCGAGCTCATCGGACGGCTTCCGCTGATCTGCGACCTCGACGAGCTCAGCGAGGAACAGCTCGTCGAGATCCTCACCCAGCCGAAGAACGCGCTCTGCAAGCAGTATCGCAAGTTCTTCAAGATGGAGAAGGTGGAGCTCACGTTCACCGATGACGCGCTGACGGCGGTCGCCCGGATCGCCAACGAGCGCGGCACGGGGGCGCGGGGACTCCGGTCCGTCATGGAGAGCGCGATGCTCGACATCATGTACGACATCCCCTCCACCGAGGGGGTGATCGAGTGCGTCATGACTGAGGATGCGGTCCTCGGAAGGAGCGAGCCCATTGTCGTCCTCAGCGAGGAATACAAGAAAAAGGAAGCCTAGTTCCCTGGGCTCCCGGAAGCGGAGCTCCTCCCGCGCCTCCTCCTCCCCCCGGAAAGCCGTGCGAAAGAACGGGAAGAAGGTGGCGAAGGCCGTGCGAAAGAGCAGCCAGACGGCGGCGAGGAAGGGCGCGGTGAAGAGGTCGGCGGCGAAGGCCGGGCGGAAGAGCGTGAAGAAGGCGGCCGCGAAGGCCGGCGGGAAGGTCGTGAGGAAGCCCGGGAAGGCGGCGGCGAAGAAGACCGCCGTCAGGAGGTCGGGGCCGAAGAGAGCCGCCGCCAAGAAGCGGGCACCGCGGCGATCGGCGGCCGGGAGGGTCGTACTCCCCTTGCCGGGGGGCAAGCGGTTCACGTGCCGGTCCGAGCTTCCGCTCCTTCCGCTGCGCGACATCGTGGTCTTCCCGGGGATGATGGCCCCGCTTCTCGTTGGGCGCCCCGCCTCCGTCGCGGCGGTCGAGCGGGCGGTCGCCGACGACAAGATCTTCGCCGCGTTCGCGCAGCGCGACGCGCAGTTGACCGAGCCCGAGACGAAGGACCTGCATTCCGTCGGAACGATCGTGCGTGCGGTCCAGGTGCTCAAGGTCCCCGACGGGACCCTGAAGATCCTCGTCGAGGGGATCTGCCGGGTCACGATGGAGGAGGTGGCGTGGCGCGACGACCATCGCGCCGCCCGGGTCGCTCTCGCGGAGCGACCGACGAGGCCGTCGTCCGAGCTGAAGGCGCTCTTGCGGCGAGTGGTCGAGGAGTTTCGCGAGTACGTGACGCTGAACCGCCGGATTCCCGACGAGATCGGGGCGGCGATCGAGAGCATCCCCGAGCCGCACAACGTGGCGAACGTCGTCGCGGGCCACCTGATCGTGGACCTGTCCGTGCGCCAGCGGATCCTCGCGAGCCTCGACCTCAAGACCCAGCTCTCGACGCTCTCCCGCGTCATCGGGGAGGAGCTGGAGATCCTCCGGATCGATCAGAAGATCGAGGGCGAGGTGCGGCACCGCGTCACGAAGGGGCAGCGGGAGTTCTATCTCCAGGAGCAGCTCAAGGCGATCCGCAAGGAGCTCGGCGAGTCGCTGGGGGAAGAGGACCACGACGGAGCGGAGCTGCGCGAGGCGGTGGAGAAGGCCGGCATGCCGACCGAGGTCCGCAAGAAGACGCTCACCGAGGTCGACCGGCTCAAGCGCATGAGCCCGATGTCCCCCGAGGCCACGGTGGTGCGGGGCTACGTCGAGACGCTCGTCTCCCTGCCGTGGAAGAAGCGCACGCGCGACCGGCTGGACCTCGATCGGGCGCAGGCGATCCTCGACGAGGACCACTACGGGCTCGTGAAGGTGAAGGAGCGCATTCTCGAGTACCTCGCGATCGTGAAGCTCGTGAAGCGGCCGCGGGGGTCGATCCTCTGCCTCGTCGGTCCGCCGGGCGTGGGCAAGACCTCCCTGGGACGGTCGATCGCGCGGGCGCTCGGGCGGAAGTTCGTGCGGGTCTCGCTCGGGGGCGTCCGGGACGAGGCGGAGATCAGGGGTCACCGGCGCACGTACATCGGATCGATGCCGGGCCGCATCATCCAGGGCATCCGGAAGGCGGGCACGAAGAACCCGGTGTTCCTCCTCGACGAGGTCGACAAGCTCGCGTCCGACTTCCGGGGCGATCCGTCGGCCGCGCTGCTCGAGGTGCTCGACCCGGAGCAGAACTCGACGTTCAACGACCACTATCTCGACTGCGACTTCGACCTGTCCGAGGTGCTCTTCCTCACCACGGCGAACGTGCTCCCCGCGATTCCTCCGGCGCTGCGCGACCGGATGGAGGTCCTCCGGCTTCCCGGCTACCTGAAGCACGAGAAGATGGGGATCGCGCGGCAGTTCCTCGTGCCCAAGCAGATCACCCAGCACGGGCTCTCGCCGAAGCACGTGACGATCTCGGAGAAAGCGCTGCGCCTTCTCATCACGCGCTACACCCGGGAGGCGGGCGTGCGGAATCTCGAGCGGGAGATCGCCACGCTCTGCCGAAAGGTCGCGCGGGGATGGGTGAAGGGAAGGGAGAAGCGGGTGCAGGTCGGGGTGAAGGCGGTGGAGAAGTCGCTGGGTCCGCCCCGGTTCCCGGAGAGGCGCGTCCCCAAGGAGAACCAGGTCGGCGTCGCCTCCGGGCTGGCATGGACGGAGTACGGCGGCGACGTGCTTCCCGTCGAGGTCATGATCCTGCCCGGGAGCGGGAAGATCAGTCTGACCGGGCGGCTGGGGGAGGTCATGCGGGAGTCGGCGCGGACCGCGCTCTCGTACGCGAAGAGCCGGGCCTCGCTGCTCGGGCTCTCGACCGACTTCGCGGACCGTCTCGACCTGCACGTGCACATGCCGGAGGGCGCGATCCCGAAAGACGGTCCGAGCGCCGGGGTCTGCATCGCGACGGCGGTGCTGAGCGCCCTGATCCGGGCCCCGGTGCGGCGCGAAGTGGCCATGACCGGAGAGATCACGCTTCTCGGAACCGTGCTGCCGATCGGCGGGCTCAACGAGAAGGTCGTGGCCGCCTCGCTCGCGGGCTACACGCACGTCATCGTTCCCGGAGAGAACGAGCCCGACTGGGAGGAGATCCCGAAGGAGGCCAAGCGGGGGCTCACCGTGACGTTCGCCTCCCACGTCGACGAGGTCCTCCGCACCGCGCTCGTTCCGTCGAAGGCCCTGGATCGCCTGTTCCGGGATGCGGAGCGGGGTCCGAGCGTCGAGGGTCTTCCGGGAATCGCGCACTAGCGGAGCTCGGCGCCGTCCAACGGCGGGGCCGGACCGCTGCGAGAGCCGGGCCGGACCGCCTCGACCTCGGGGGAAACCGATGGCCGGCCTTCCCGCGCGCTTCGTCAAGGGGGTGGTCTCGCTCGACGGCCTGCCCCGCGCGCGCATCCCCGAGATCGCCGCCTCCGGGCGCTCCAACGTCGGCAAGTCGTCGCTTCTGAACGTGCTCTTCGGACGGAAGGGCCTCGCTCGGGTCAGCCAGACACCGGGGAAGACCCAGGAGATCAATTTCTTCGCGGTGGGAGGCTCCTGGCACCTCGTGGATCTGCCCGGATACGGGTATGCTCGGGCGCCGGAGAGCGCGAAGGCGAAGTGGAGCGCTCTCGTGCGGGACTACCTCGAGACGAGGGAGCAGCTCGCGGGAATCGTCCAGCTCGTGGACTCGCGTCACGGGGCGACCGCCCTCGACCGGGAGATGCTGGAGTGGCTGGCCTCGACCGGCCGGCCCACGCTGGTGGTGGCGACGAAGATGGACAAGATCAAGCGGAACGCGCAGAACGTGGCCCGAAAGGCCCTCGAGACCGAGTGGGGCAGCCGGGGACTCGAGGTGGTCGGGTTCTCCGCGGTCACGCGTGACGGGAAACGGGAGATCCTGGCCTGGATCGACCGGACACTGGAGGCCTGGCGGCACGCGGGCGGCTTTCGATCCGCGGCCGGAGAGGGGGAGGCGCGCTGATGCCGGTGCGAGTTCTGGTGGGAGCGCAGTGGGGGGACGAGGGGAAGGGGAAGGTCGTCGACTATCTCGGGTCGGAGGCGCGGATCATCGCGCGCTTCGCGGGCGGTCCGAACGCCGGTCACACCGTCGTGATCGACGGCCGCAAGACCGTCCTGCACCACATCCCGTGCGGAATCCTGAGCGAGCGTCCGCTCTGTCTCCTCGGCAACGGCGTCGTCGTCGACCCGGAGACGCTGCGGCGCGAGATCGAGGAGCTCGAGGCGGGAGGGGTGAGGTGCGCGGGGCGGATCCTCGTGAGCCGGCGGGCCCACGTCATCCTGTCGGCGCACCGCCTGCTCGATCGGGTG
>JALGZR010000114.1 GCA_025774805.1 bacterium | reverse complement strand
CGCATGTATCGACCTCACGCGGCCGCGCGCTTCGGGGGCGGCACCATTCTGAAGTCACGGGGCCGGCTGCTGAGGGATTTCCACTCCGGATTCCTCATGCTCGTCGGCCGGGCTGGCAAGACCGTGGCCGGGGGGCTCGTGCGCGTCGACGGAAGCCGAGCCTCGCTCACCACGATCGGGGTCCTGGACGGATCCCGGGACATCCTGCGCGAACCCGTCTCCGCCGCTCTCGACTACCACCTGCACGAGTGGGCGGCCGAGCACGGGGTCCGAACGCTGGACGTCGGTCACACGCGGCCCTTCCCGGGAGACGGGGTCTTCTACAACAAGCGCAAGTGGCAGATGGAAATCACCCCGGATGCGGACGGCGTAATGAGCATGGCCCTCACCTGGCGCCGGCCCGATGTCGGGCTCGCCGAGGCACTGGAGTCGACGAGCTTTGTCTACGAGAGTGCCGGGGGGCTCGGCGTCCTCTGCGTCCGCCACGCGGACCATCGTCTCGATCTCGACGAGGTCCGCAAGCTGCGCCGTGTCTCCTGGGTCGACGGGCTCACGAGCTTCATCGGCGTCTGTCCCGGGGGAGTGCGCGACGGAGTTCCCGATCGGCTCCGGGCGGAGGTGGGGCCCCGCAATCTCGTGTGCCGGGACCTCGCGACGGCTATGGAGCACTATCGGAGGGAACGACCCCCGGCGGCGCGCGACGTCTCCGTGGACGTCGGGGAGGAGAAGACGTGAGAATCGCCCTGCTGATCCTCGGCGCGTTGGCTCTGGGTGGGGCCCTTTTCGCCATCGTGGTCCCCCGGCACTACTACCTCGGCCCCGGTCGATGGGGTGGGTCGCCGGGCGACAGGCACAGGCCATCGAGCGTGCCCGTCGATCTGCGCGCGACGGATCACTCTTCCCCGCTCCCGCGCTATGTGGATCTGTGCGTCGGCGACACCCTGAAGATCCTCCGATCCGACCGCGAGGAGCTTCCTCTTTGCGTGGTCGGGGTCGCCGTCGAGAGCCGCCGTTGGGCCTGCCCGCGCACCCGAGTGATCCTGGAGCATCGGGGTGAGCGCCATGACGTCCGCTGCGGCATGGAGGGGCCCCGAGAGGGAGGTGTCGGGCGCACCTCCATCGACGGTGTGGCCATCTCCGCCGAGATCACCCGCCTGCTCTTCTCCCGCAGCCACCGAGGTACGTCGCCGTTCAACACGTTCCGCCGCTTCCGGTTGCGAGGAGACGTGCGCCTCGCCGTCTGGAGCCCGACGGCCGGAGGCGGCCCGTCGGAGGCCTCCGGGCGCTTCGTCCTCGACCAGCCCGAGTGGACCCGGGACCGGTTCGGGAACTGGCTGCACACGACCCGCTACGGCATCCACGGGGGGATCGACCTCTTCGCGACCCGGGACGGAGTCCCGGAACCGGTACTGAGTCCCGTCGATGGAACGGTGCACCGCATCTACCACGCCGACGCCGATCCCGACGACCGGACGCGCAGCAAGGTGGTGAACCTCTGGGGGAAGGCCGAGGTCGGTCCGGACGGGGGGCGCGTCCTCTACCGCTTCCTGCACCTGTCCGAGATTCTCGTGGCCGACGGCGACAGGGTCCGAAGGGGCCAGGTCATCGGCTTCACCGGCCACACCGGTTTCGACGCCGCCATCGACGACCATCTCCACTTCGAGATGCGGTTGAATCCCTCCTGTCTCGGCCTCGAGAGGGACGACAGCGTTTTCGCGACGATCCCGGTCAATCCGTACAACTTTCTCCTCGACTGGTACGAGCTCTCGAAGCCGGGAATCGATGTCCAGGAGGTCGCGATCTGATGTGGAATTGTCACGTTCAGAAGATCCCGCTCCTCGGGGCCCTTTACAGGAACAACTACTTCACTTGGAAGCGCTCTTACCTGAACTTCCTCCGCCGGACCGGGCTCCGCCCGGGACCCTCCGTCGTCCACTGGATGGCCACCTACCGCTGCAACTCGAGTTGCGTCTACTGCGAGGCGAGCGCGGACGACAAGCGGCCCGACGAGCTGACGACCGAAGAGATCGTCCGCGTTCTCGACGACCTGGCCGCGCTCCGGGTCAAGCGGTTCTTCGTCACCGGCGGGGAGCCGCTCCTCCGAAAGGACCTGTTTCCGGTGCTCGGCAAGGCGAGACGGCGGGGAATGACCGTTTCGATCATCACGAACAGCCTGTTGTGGAGACGATACGCGAAGGATCTCGAGGCAGCTCGGTTGGCGAGCATCTGGACGAGCGTCGACGGACTGGCGGAGACCCACGATCGAAATCGGGGTGTCGCGGGAGCCTTCGGCACGACGCTGGACGCCATCCGCTTCTACCGAAAGATCGAGGTCCCCCGGCGCGTCGTGAACACGATGGTGCATCCGGGGATCCTCGAAGAGCTTCCGGAGCTCCTGGCCGCTCTCCGGGATGCCGGCATCAATCAGTGGCGTCTGGCGCTGGCGACTCCGGTCGGTCGGGCCTCCGACAATCAGTGGGCCCTCTCTCACGACCAAATCGAGCGACTGTTCCGATTCGTCGAGGGAAAGAGGCGGGAGTTCGACATCGAGCTTTCCGAGGAGCTCGGCTATCTCGGCTGCTTAGACACCACGACGCGCAACACACCGTTCATCTGTCCCTCCGGACTGAGCTTTTGCGTGATCATGCCGAACGGGCACGTTCTGCCCTGCCAGATTGTCTACGACACCGCCTATTCCGAGGGGAACGTTCGGGATCGGTCCTTCCGTGAGATTTGGCTCCGCGGATTCGAGAAATACCGGAAGGTGGAGCTGATGGGCGAATGCGCCACATGCATACATCGCCAGGCGTGTGGGGGCGGCTGCTGGGGACGGATGGCGACGGGGGCGCCCTGCCTGCGCGGCATATGGGACCCGAAGAACTACGGCCACGAGAGGGTGTTCGCGAATGCAATCTCTCCCCATTCCTGAGACGCGGCCGATCGTCGATCACACCGCGGGGCCGATACGACGCCTGCGCAAGCGCGCAGGGGCGACTCTGGAATACCTCTGGGAGCTCTCCGGGTCGCTGCGCCTCGCGCGAGCCGATGCCCTCCTGATCCGAGGCCGGGAGAAGGAAACCGGCCTCCCACTCACGACCGCGTACTTCGGCCACTACGGGTCGCACGCCTTCGTCTTGAAACGGATCTACGAGGAGTTCGAGACGGTCGAGCGGCACGAGGGCGTCCACTCGCTCCGGGGCCCCCGGTGGATCGCGCGCTGGTCGGATCGCGCCTCTCTGCTGTTCGCCGACGTCGAGCTTCTCTACGACCGCCCCTTCCGACGGGCCTCGTTTCTTCAAATCCCGCAGTGGATCCGGCAGAAGTACGAGATGCCTGGGACGTGGTCGGAGGTGCTGGGCTCGTTCCGGAAGAACACGAAGAAGACGGATCTCCGGAGGGTGCGCAAGTACGGTCTGACCTACGTGATCACCCGGCGGGAGAAAGACTTCGACGATTTCTACCACCGGATGTACGTTCCCTATCTCCGGATGCGATTCGGCGACGAGGCCATCATCGAGCCGGAGGCGAAGGTCCGGCGTCAGTACCACAAGGGCGCGCTGATGCATGTCCTCCGCGAGGGCGAAGTGGTGGCGGCCGTCCTGCTGCACATGCTCGAGGGGCGTCTCGCCTACGTCTGGGTGGGAGTGCCGGACGGACTGCCCGCCGATCTGTTCCGGGGGGCGTTCAGCGCAATGTACTACTTCACGATTCTTCACGGGTACCTTCAGGGCTGTCACGAGGTCGACTTCCTGGGCAGTCGCCCCCTGCTCAACGACGGCCTCTTCCGATACAAACGGAAGTGGGGAACCCGGATCGAGATCAGCCCCGTCCCTCGCGGCAACATCCTGCTCCGTCCGCAGCGCCTCGACGAGCCGCTGCAGCACGTGTTCGCGCGAAGCCCGTTCATCGTGCTCGCCAACGGAGGCCTGACCGGCAAGATGCTCTGGCGCGGTACCCCGGCGACGGAAAGGGACCTCGGTGAAATGTACGATCGGCACTTCACCCCCGGCCTCGATCACCTGAAGGTGTACTCCCTGGCGGGTTTCACCGCGGGCGCGAGGGCCTGGGCGGAGTCCGCGGGATTGCCGGTGAGAATCGTCGACCTGTCTACCGCGGCCGATCCGGCCGGCGTTTTCTGCAGGAGCTAGCCTGCATATCTCACCAGGCTCTGCTGCGGCAGCGGCTTGCCGACGGCACGTCTCACTCGGCTGAATCACCCGTCCTTGCGGCGACTTCCTCTCCCCACCACCTCTCCCCACAGCACCGCCCCCAGGGCGGCGAGCGACCCGATCACCGCCGCGTTCCACGGCCAGTCGGGCCCCCGGACCTGGGCGGTCCAGTGGGTGAGAGAGGGAGCGCCGAGGGTCGCGATTCCGAAGAGAGTCGGTCCCCACCGCAGGAGGTCCGGGAGGTCCCGCGAGAGTATGTGGCGGATTCGCGCGAGTGGGAGCGCGATCGCGAGACCGAGGAGGGCACCGGACGCGGCGAGGGAGAGAGAACGCCCCACTGGAGACATCGGTGAATCTCCCGCGAGGAGGGCATCCGGTAGCGCTCGCATTCCGTAGAAAAGGATCGCGGCCGCCACCCCCCCGACGATCGCCGCCCGGGACGCGGGCACGCGAATCGACCCGATCGCGAAGCCGGCAAGTACCGCGCCGACCCACCCCGCGGACTCGGTCGGGGGCACCGCGGCCACTTCCGTCGCGGTGGCCGCGGTCGCCACGATCGCGATCGAGGCGCCGGCCCCGTAGAGAACGAACGGCGAGAGAAGGACGGGAATCGGCGGGTGACTTCCCGCCCCGGGAGCGTAGACGTGACGGCGCTCGGAGCGGGGCATCACGAGAGCGAGAATCGTCGCGAGCACGCAGCCCGCGAAGAGCCACTTCAAGGGCGGAGGCAGAGGCGCGGTAATCCGGAAGAAGGACTCGCCCCGGTCCCGGGCCGGCTCGAGATTCAGCCAGGTCCCGCTCCGGGCACTGAAGATCTTGCGGACGTCGCCACGAGCGTTCTCTCGCCCCTGATTGAGCCCGAACGAAGCATACCGATCCACGGGGCGACGTCCCGGTCCGAACAGCGTCTTGACGGGAATGGGCCCGACCGAATTCTCGAATCGATCCAACCTCCCTGCCTTGAAGGGGGCTGCCGAGATCAGAAGCAGGTAACGGTACGGACTCCAGAAGGGCGCATCACTTCCGAGCTTCAGGGCCCACGCCCGGTCTGCGAGAGGACCGTCGTCCGTCTCCGCCGCGAAGACCTTCCACGCCGTGAGCAGTCCCCGCACGAAGAGCCGCTCGTCGTACGTGACGAAGGCCAGCAGACCCGCGGGAGCGAGCTTGTTCCGGATCTCGCGGAATGCCTCGAGCGTGTAGAGTCGGGGATCGAGCGCGTGATGTCGCGGCACGAGCGATGGATCCGTGTGCGTCGTGATGAGGAGAATCAGATCGAGATCTCCGGAGTGGGAGCGGAGTTTCCGTCGGGGATCCGAGAGAGGATCGTGCGCCGACAGGACGTGGAAGGAGGACATGTCGAGCGCCTCGGCGATCCTCGCCTCGGGACCCGGGCGGGGAGTGATTACGACCCCGCGCCCGGCTCGGGAGAACAGCATCGGATGAGCGAGCAGCGGATACCGGTCAAGGAGCCGTTCGATCGAAGGGTCGGCCCCCTCGGGACCCGATTCCCTCCAGGGAACCGGAACGGGAGACTCCCCGTCGGCGAGAGTCCAGCGGGTCGTCTCCTCCGCCCGAACGACGACCGTGTCGATGCGCGCGAGCGAGGTCCAGCGAGTCGACTCGATCCTGGCCGGCTCACGGCGCGGTTCATCCGACGCTCTCGAGGTCTCCGAGTCACCCGGAGATCGACTTCGTCCGAAGCCGGGAGCCACGATCGAGTTCACGTGCGACGCGCGCTCGGGAAGGCCGGACGGCGTCGCGCGGATCAGAACCAGGCCCGCGGCGACGATCGGGACGAGGGCGACCACCCCGACCCAGGCTTCGGTCCGCGCCCACCCGTCGGCCCGACGACGGCCGCCCGGGACGA
Source organism: bacterium (assembly GCA_025774805.1). Classification (GTDB taxonomy): domain Bacteria; phylum ARS69; class ARS69; order ARS69; family ARS69; genus JALGZR01. The sequence goes on along the minus strand of JALGZR010000114.1, from coordinate 6,242 downwards.
AGGAGGCGATTCCGAAGAGGGAGGCGGTCAGCCACCCGACCCTCACCGGTCCCCCCAGGAGGTCCACGAGACGAGGGCCGAGAGCGATCCCCGCCACCGCCGGCACCAGCCAGATCGCGTGCTGCAGAACGGGTCGGATCTCCTCGTTCATCAATGCCCGCGTCGCCCGGCCCCCGCGATCGTAGGCCACGATGAGCACCGCGACGGTCAGAAGAAACCAGGGGAGAGAGCCCACCGGGATCGTTCCCGCAAGCGCCAGGGCCCCGACGGCCAGCATTCCGGTCGCCGCGAGCCCCCGCGCTCCCGCCACCCCGCGCGCCTCGGCCTCGTTCTCCGGACTTCCCGAGCCGGGTGGCGCGGCGTCGCGTCTCCCCCACGCGGCGGAGAGGCCGAGCGTTGCCGCCCCGAGCGGTACGAAGAAGAACGCCGGGTCGAAGCGGGAGGCATAGAGCACCATCTGTGAGACGGCGAACAGGGCGAGCCCGAACGCGCCGATCGCGAGGCCGAGGCGGGCTGGAAACATGCGGAGAGCTCCCCGGGAGAGCGGAAGAGGGATCTTACCCGCTTTTCACTCGGGGCGAAATCGGTCGGGGCGAAACCTCTTTCCGCCCTCGGGCGGACCCGGCACACTCCCATCATGTCGGGCCGTCGCGCCGAGAGCCTCTCGGTCTTCCTGTTGCTCTTGCTCACGTATGCCGGGTTCTTCCAGGCGGCGACGTGGGGCTCGGCCTCCCGGTTCGATCTCGCCCGGGCGCTCGCCGAGCAGGGCACCGTTCGCATCGATGACTATCACGCGAACACCGGGGACAAGGCGAACCTCGACGGGCACTACTACTCGGACAAGGCTCCGTTGCCGTCGTTCTTGGCGGCGCCCGGGGTGGCGCTCGGTCATGCGATCCGCGGGGTGACCGGGCAGCCGAAGACGACGACGGTCTGGCTCGCGATGACGGGCGGGTTGGCGGCGCTCTTCGCGTCGGGGCTCGTCACCGCGGTGGGAGGTGTGGTCACCCTGCGAATCCTGGGCGATCGGGGGTACGACCTCCCGACCGCGTGGCTCGCCACCGTCCTTCTCTTCCTCGGGACGATCCTCTTTCCGTACGCGACCCTGCTCCAGGGACACGCGCCGACGGCGGGGTGGCTGGTCCTCTTCTTCTGGGCGGCGTATCCCGCTGCGACCGACCTCCGCGAAGGACGGTCGGGGTGGCTTCGGTCGCTGGGAGCGGGCGCCGCCGCCTCCGCCGCGATCGCGACGGAGTACCCATCGGCGCCGGCGGTCCTCACTCTCGCCGTCGGGTCGCTTTTGCGGGATCGACAGGGCGCGATGCGTCGAGCGCTCGGCATGCTGGCGGGCGCGGCGCCCGGGCTCCTCCTCCTCGGGACCTACCATCAGGTCGCCTTCGGCAGTCCGTTCGCGACCGGGTATCGATTCGAGACGATCCCGCTCTTCCGCGAGAACGTCGAGACCTACGGCTTCACGGCCCCCGATCCGGCGGCGGCCCTCCGCCTGCTCTTCGGACCGCGCCGGGGGCTGTTCTTCATGTGTCCGATTCTGCTGATGGCGTTTTACGGACTCGGCCGCACGTTTCGAGAGCCCGCACGCCGCGTGGAATCCGTGGCCGCGGCGATCGTCTTTCTCTACTACCTCGGACTGAGCGCGGCGCACCACCCGTGGCACGGAGGGTGGTCGATCGGCCCGCGCCACCTCGTGCCCGCGATTCCTCTCCTCGGGCTCGGACTCGCGGCGGCGCTGGCCCGATGGCCGCGCATCACCTGCGCGATCGGCGCACTGTCCGTGCTGTTCATGTTGGCGGGCACGTCGGTGCAACCCGAGGCGCCCGAGACCATCGGCAATCCTCTGTTCGAACACTGGCTTCCCCACTTCGTGCGGGGGGAGCTCTCCGTCGCCGAGCAGGGGTTCGCGGAGCTCCGACCGGGGAGAATCGACGCGTCGGTGACCGATCGGTGGGACGCGTTTCTGATCGGGGAGGCGATTCGACTGCCCGGCCCCCTCGCGCTGCTTCCCCTGGCGGCCGTCTGGGCGCTTCTGTTTCCGAGGGGGCGGGGGGCCGCGCCGGGGCGGCCCAGGCGGGATTAGCCGCGCCCGCTTGCTCCCTCGTCCGGAGCCCGCTATCTTCGGGCCTTCCCCTTCCATCCCCTTTCCCCCGTCCCTCGAGAGGTCCCATGCCGGATCGCGCCGCGGTCTCCCAGCCTGAGATCGGCACCTCGGCCGGGGGAACACCCGAAGCGCGCGCCCGAGCCGCCGCGATCGCCGATGTCGCGCTGCCGGTGCCGGTGCGGAAGACGTTTGCCTACCGCATCCCCGACCGTCTGGCGGGTCGGGTCGAGCGCGGCTGTCGGGTCATGGTTCCCTTCGGATCGCGGATGCTGGCCGGGTTCGTGATCGGCTTCGATCCGGAGGACGCCCCCTGCGAGCTCAAGGAGGTCCACTCTCTGATCGATCCCGAGCCGCTGGTCGGGGAGGAGATCCTCGACCTCACGCGCTGGCTCGCGGAGAGAACGCTCTGTTCGTGGGGAGAGGCGCTCCGGGCCGCGCTTCCCGGGCATGGCGTTCCCCGGCGGGAAAAGGTGCTCACGCTCGGCGCGCCGACCTCGACGGATCTGTTCGGCGGGCTCGCCGGCGCGTCGCTCGAGGAGCGGATCCTCGCGCGGATCGCGGAGGCCGGGGAGATGCCGCTCTCCCGGCTCGCGAAGGCCCTCGGAATGCGCGTTCCGGATCTGCAGGGCGAGGTGCAGCGCCTCGTTCGGGGGGGAAAGGTCCGCGCGGCCGAGAAGGTCTTGGGAAAGGGGACCGGTGGTCCTCCCCGGATCCGGGTCGTGCGCCTCGCCGAGGACGCCCCCGCCGATCCCGCCGACGTCGTGCGAAGGGCTCCGGTGCAAGCGCGGTGTCTCGCACTCCTTCGGGAGGCGGGTGGGGCGATGCCCCTGCGCGATCTCGCCGCCGCGGTGGCCGGCTCCCGGGGGGCGGTGGTGCGTCTGCGGGAGAAGGGACTGACCCGAGTAACCCTCGAGATCTGGGAGGGGCGTGACGAGGACGACTCCCTCCGGGTTCCGCGTCCCGAGCTCCAACCCGCGCAGGCCGACGCGGTGGCGGGGATCGTCGCGGCGTTGCGTGCGGGCGAGTTCCGCACGTTTCTCCTGCACGGGGTGACGGGCAGCGGCAAGACCGAGGTCTACCTGCGTGCGCTCGAGGAAGCGCGCGATCTCGGCCGGCGAGCGATTCTCCTCGTTCCCGAGATCACGCTGACGCCACAGACCGTGTCCCGCCTGCGCGGTCGATTCGGGTCGCGCGCCGCAGTCGTGCACTCTCGTCTCACCGACCCGGAGCGCCGCCGCATCTGGCACGCGGCCGGCCGCGGACTCTACGACGTCGTGCTCGGGCCCCGCTCCGCCGTCTTCGCGCCGCTCCCCGATCTCGGTCTTCTCATCATCGACGAGGAGCACGACGCCGCCTACAAGCAGGAGGACACGCCGCGCTACCGGGCGCGCGACGTCGCGATCCGGCGCGCCGAGCGGGCCCGGGGCGTCGTGATCCTCGGTTCGGCCACCCCCGACCTGGAGACCCGCCACGCCTCCGAGACCCGCGTGCATGATCTCCTCCTCATGCCCGATCGAATCTCGTCGCTGCCGCTGCCCGCGGTCCGCCTGGTCGATCTGCGCGGGACGAAGGGCACGTTCACTCCCGAGCTGCTCGACGCGATCGAGAAGCGCATCACCCGGCGCGAGCAGGTGATTCTCTTCCTCAACCGAAGAGGCTTCAGTCCCTTCGTGCAGTGCGGGAGCTGCGGCGAGGCCGTTCGCTGCACCGAGTGCGCCGTGTCGCTGACCTACCACAAGGCGGACGGGACGATTCGCTGCCACTACTGCGACCACGCGGAGAGCCTTCCCGATGCCTGCCCCGCCTGCGGCGCCCGGCAGCTCTTCTACCGCGGCGCGGGAACCCAGCGAATCGAGGAGGAGCTCCGCGAAGCGTTTCCCGATCTGCGCCTCGCGCGGCTCGATTCCGACTCGGTTCGGCGCACCGGCTCGCACGAGGAGATTCTCGAGAAGTTCCTCGAGGGGAAGATCGACGTGCTTCTGGGCACGCAAATGGTCGCGAAAGGCCTCGACTTCCCGCGCGTCACGCTCGTCGGCGTGGTCAACGCGGACACCGGCCTTCACCTACCCGACTACCGCGCGGCGGAGCGCACGTTCCAGATCCTCGCGCAGGTTTCCGGTCGCGCCGGACGCAGCGAGCTCGGGGGAGAGGTTCTCATTCAGACCCGCTGCCCCGAGCACGTCTGTCTGCGGGCGGCCTCCGGCCACGACGAGGCGTCGTTCCGGGCCACGGAGATGGAGCAGCGTCGAGCGCTTCGCTATCCCCCGTTCGCGAAGCTGGCGTCCGTGCTCGTACGGGGAGTCCATCTTCCGGACGTGGAGAAGGTGGCCGCCGTCGTTCGCGATCGGATCGCGGAGGCGGTCCTCGACCGCCCGGCCTGGAGCGTAGTGCTCGGACCGGCGCCGGCCGCCCTGGCGAAGCTCCGCGGAAAGCACCGACTGCGGCTGCTGATCAAGGGGGAGCGACGGGAAGACGTGCGGGCCTGCGCCGCTCGTGCCCTCGAGACGCCTTCGCGCGCCTCCGGAGTGGAGATCGTCGTCGACGTCGATCCGGTGGACATGCTGTAGTCCGCTTCTTTCACCAGGCTCGGCTCCACTGCTGCCGCGGGGAACCATGGTGAGATATGCAGACTGAGGTAGAGGGCGTGAAATGAGAGTGGCACGCTCGGGAGTCACCCTGACTTTCGATGTGGACCTCATCCGGGAGACGGTCCGGGGAAGCTTTTCATGGCAAGTGTCGGCAACAACTGCACATGGATCCCGGATCCCAATGAAACACGGTTGCATTTTCGATCCGGAATATGTCAGACTGTTCTCAGCGAACAAGTCCCTCTCGCCTGAGGATCACCGCCGGAACCCCGCCCCTCCGGTCTCGGGCGCCCCAGCCCGCATGGCTGCGTAATTCTGCGAGGTAACAACCCATGACCCGATCTGCACGGATCGGTCGATCGGTCGCTTTCTGGTTGGCGGCTTCGCTCAGTCTCCTTTTGATGCCCCTGGGCGTTCTCGCCAGCCAGCCAGCCGTCAGCATCGAGCAGATCCGAAACGGAAACGACACTTCCCCGAACGATCCCGGCACGTGGCAAAACGGGAACCTGAATGCCTCGCAGGCACATTATGTCGAGGGATGGTCCACCGCCTACCGGGCGATCCTGACGGATCTGCCCGTGGGAACGCAAATCACGCTGGAGCTCGAATACGACATCAAGCACAGTGACACCCACGCACTGGATTACCTGACGCACTTCGATCGTCTCGAACCGCATCTCGCGACGTTCGGGCACGAGAAGGAGACCATCGATCCGCTCGAGGGAACGGGAATCCCGTCCTCGATTCCGGTGAGCACGTTCGCCATCCCGGCGCCGACATCGGCGGGATCGCCCGTTCCGGGGCAGCCCACGAACAGCTTCAACGCGCTCCCGACCGGTGAGCGCCTGATGTCGATGTGGAACGGCGTGATCGAGGGCATCGCGTACGTGACCCAAGGCGATTTGACGGCCTCGCAGACCGCGACGCGAATCGGCGTGACGTTCACGCCGACGGACTCGACGGTGGTCCTCGCGTGGGGGGGGCACATCGCGAGCCGGCGGGACTGGGGTTTTCTACCCGACGGGACTCCACTCTCGGCGGCGGGAATCAACGGCTCGCCGTACCACATGCGAATCGCAGGGTGGACGCTTGGCAACCTGGGACAGCAAGATCGCTCGCTCGCGGCGGCAGCCGTGTTCCCGCCTCCGATGTGTGAGATCACCGGCCCGGATCGCCTCTGCGAGAGTGACATGGCGACCTACCATGCCGGCACGGACGATCCGAGCGCCTCGTACCAGTGGGCCTTTCTCTCGAACACCGCCGGCGCGGCGTTCGAAGGCTCGACCTTCGACTCCGTGGTCACGGTGACGACGACGGGGGTGGGGTCGTTCGAGCTGGAGCTCACGATCAACACGCTGACGGGGACGTCGACGTGCGACACGCTCATTGCGGTGAACGCCGTTGCCACGGCGGACGCGGGGCCGGATCAGGCGGTCTGCACCGCCCCGGACCTCGTGGTCGCGCTTGCGGGCTCGTTCGGGGGCGGAGCGGGCACGGCGACCTGGAGCACGAGCGGAAGCGGGACTTTCGCCGACCCG
>JALGZR010000015.1 GCA_025774805.1 bacterium | reverse complement strand
GGGGCGGTCGAGGACGTTCCGCACGAGCTTTCCCGAGACGTCGTAGACGCGAAGGGTCACGTGGGTGGGGGACGGCACCCGAAAGCGCAGCTCCGTCCGCCCCGAGAACGGGTTGGGGAACGGAGGCTCGAGAAGGAACGACAGCCGTCCGCGGGGGTGCTCTTCCGGAGCGGCTCCCCGGTCCGGCAGGCGGCGGATCCCTCCGTTCGCCACCACCGCGTACCCCTGGGGGCCGTCCGGAATCGAGGACCCCCGCACGTGAACGATCCACTCGCCCGTCGGGGGGTCCTCGACGAGGACCCTCTCGACGTTGTTTCGGAGATCCGCGACCCCTCCGACCATCGAGACGCCGACGGCGGCGTCGATCACGTTGCCCCGGTACAGGTCCCCGTTCGGAGCCACGACCTCGAGATCGAGGTCGTTCACGGTCCAGATCTCCGCGCTCGGCGTGCCGGGGGGGTCGGTCCAGACGAGCGTGATCTTCAGCGGCTCCCTCTCCTCTCTCACGCGAAAGCGGTGGACGGCGATCCCCCCGGTGTCGAGACCCTCCCCGTGACGCCGGTCGACCAGCCAGAGCTGCCGGCGATCTCCCGCGAAGTAGAGGGCGTCACCGAGGAGGATCCGCCCCCAGCCCTCGCGGTCGCTCGGATAGCCGACGACACCGGTCAGATCGACGGCGGAGTTGATCAGGACCGCCTTCACGAGCGCGCCGGTCGGCACGATCGCATCGCCGGGAACCGCGGCGCCGGTCGGATGAAAGCCCTTCAGGAAGTACTCGCGCACGAGCATCGCTCCCCCCGCCACGGCGGGGCAGGCCATGCTCGTGCCGGAGGATTGAACCACCGAGCAGGAGGCTCCGCTGGACGCGGACTGGACGTTCCTCCCCGGAGCGCACAGGTCGGGCTTGCGGCGGCCGTCCGCCGTCGGGCCCCGCCCGCCGGTGTGCATCTGTTGGTGGCTCGGGTACCGCCCGCTCGCAGCGACCGCGAGAACGTTCTTCGCGTTTTCGGGGGTCTTGATGTCACCGCCGTTCGTGGTGGCGAACACCACGAGGTCCTCCTCGTGCTCGCGGGTGAACGTGTCGATGTCGAGGCACCAGAGGGTGTAGACGGAGCTCGCGATGGTCTCGATTCCGAAGCTGTTCGAGTGGACGCGCGCCCCGCGATCGTGCGCGTCGAGGAACATCTCCGCGAGGTTGGAGGGCGGCTCGTTGTCGGTCCCGGTCAGGTCGAAGAAGCTCGTGTGGGCCATCCGGGCCTTCGGGGCCATGCCCCGGTGCTCGAGGGAGCCGGTGACCGGCTCGGCATCTCCGGCCAGCGTGCCGGCGGTGTGGGTGCCGTGGGAATTGGTGGGCTCGCCTGCGAGGTTTCTCCAGGAGACGAGCTTGCGGTGGTCGGGTCCGACGGCCGCGCCGGAGGGATCCCGGAAGAAACAGCTCTCCCGCCCGATGGGACCATCGATGTGTCCCGCGATCTGCCCCTCCCCGTAGAGCCCGGCGTCGTGGAGCGGGGACCAGTCCACGACTCCGGACTGGATCACCCAGCGTGTGACGTCGTTGCGCAGCGTCGGCTCGCCGACAGGCTCGATCCACGCGACGTCGGAGAAGCGGGAGAGCTCGGGAATCCGGTCCGCGGCCGTCCGCACGAGGAGTCGGCGCGAGCTCCGTCCGGAGTCCACCCGGAGGACGTCGAATCCGGATCCCGCGAGCCGTTCCGCCACCGCGGAGGGGAACGTCCCCTCGAACAGCTCGACGAAGAGCCGAAGGTCGTCCTCCGGGCGGGGGGGGCCCGCGTGGTCGGCGCGCGCACGCTCGATCTCGGGGGAGATCTTCCAGGCGGGACGATAGCGCTCGACGCGTACGATCCCGTCCCGGTCGGCGAGGCGGCCCGCGCTCCCGTCGGTCGCGCGGACGAGGTACGCGCAGGACGGAACGTAGCCGACGATTCGGCGGCCTTCCTCCTCGATGACCTCCCGGATCCAGGCGTCGGCCGGACCCTCGAAGACGACGAGCCAGGCGCCGATCTCGTCGGGCGAGAGCGGCCGGGGACGCAAGGGCTCGGGAGCGGGGGCCGGACCGGCGGCGGCGGAGAAGACCTCTCCCCGAAGGCGGACCAGTCCGTCTCCGAGATCCACCCCCCGGGCGGGGTCCACCGCCGGCATCGTGAGGAACGCCGCCAGGAGCAGCGTGCCGGGGAGCGGCCGCGTTCTCTTCACGGGCACGAACCGTCCTTCGGGGAAACCGGGGTCACCGCGGACCGAATCGTCCGCTCTGGCTCATCCGCACGTACGCATTATCCGCCCCGGAGCGGATTCCGGGAAGGGCGCTCGACGCGGAGGAGAGTGAAGTCCGGCAACTGACCTGCACATCTCAGCCGGCTCGGCGGCGCAGCGGCGAAGCCGCGCCCGGCTTCGCCGGAGCCTTGCGACGAGCCGGGTGAGAAAAACAGGCTAGCGCAGAACCACCATCTTCCGGGTCTCGTCGACCTCGGATCCCTCGAGACGATAGAAGTAGATCCCCGCCGCCACCTTCTCCCCCGTCTCGTCCCGGCCGTCCCAGTGCACGGTGTAGTCGCCCGCCTCGAGCGTCCCGCTCGCGAGCGTCTGCAATCGACGGCCCCCGATGTCGAACACGGAGAGCTCCACTTCGTTTCGGACCGGAAGATGGAAGCGAATCGTCGTGGAGCCGGAGAAGGGGTTCGGGTTGTTCTGACCGAGGGACGGCTCTCCGGCGAGCGGCAGCAGACGCGCGAGCTGGACGCCGACCACCGGGTTCGTCTCCTCGACATCTCCCGACACGTGCAGGGCGTATCCCTGGGGTCCGTCCGGAATCGAAGTCCCGCGGACGCGCACCGTCCACTCGCCGGAGGTGAGACTGCCTCCTCCGAGCACGACCCGCTCGACGTTGTTCAGGTTGTCGGCCGATCCGCCGGTGACCGAGACCCCTCCCGAGAAGACGTTGCCGAGGTAGAGCCCGTCCGGGCCCTCGACCTCCAGATCGAGATCGTTGATCACGGCGGGGTTCGCGCCGATGAGAGCCGGGCGATCGGTGAACACCATGGTGATCCGGACGTCCTCCCCGCTCGTCACGTCGACGAGGTACTCGTCGAGCTCGCCGGTGTCGAGGCCGTCCGCATTCCAGACGTCCCGGATCACGTTCTTCCGGGACTCACCCGTGAAGTAGAGGGCGTTGTCGAGAAGGAGGCGGCCCCAGCCCTCGCGGTTCGAGGGGTAGCCCGACTCTCCGGTCATGTCGACCGTTCCGTTCAGGAGTGTCGCCTTCACGAGCGCGCCGGACGGGGAGATCGCGTCCGTGGTGTCGGCGCTTCCCGAGGGATGGAATCCCTCCTCGTAGTACTGCCGCACCAGGGTCGCACAGGCCGTGACCGCCGGGCAGGCCATCGACGTGCCGGAGCTCGACACCGTCCCGCAGCTGCCCGTCGACGCCGAAACGATCGAGATGCCCGGCAGGTAGATCTCCGGCTTGCGTCGACCGTCGTTCGTCGGCCCCTCTCCTCCCAGACCGTGCATGTGCTGGTTCGGCGCCTGGTGCGTCGCGCCGACGGCGAGCACGTTCTTGGCGTTCTCGGGGGTCTTGAGCGTGGACGTGTTCGTCACCGCGAACAGGACCAGATCGTCCTCGTAGTTGCGGGAGAACCGATCGATGTCGCGGGCCCACGGCGTGTAGGTCGTACGCCCGTCGTCGCCCCAGCTGTTCGTGTGGTCGTGGGCGCCGTCTGCGTTCGCGAGCTCGAAATAGCTGTAGAGGTTCGAGGGGCCCCCGCCGTACCCCGTGATCAGCCCGTAGCGGGTGTGGGAGATTCGGGCCTCGTAAGCGATCCCGGCGTGGTCGAGGCTTTCGCTCGAGTTGAGCCCCGCCGCGGTACCCGCCGTGTGGGCACCGTGCGAGTTCGAGGACAGCGACCCGCGGTACGCCACCACCTTGCGATGGTCCGGCCCCGGCGTGTTGTCGTCGAGATCCTCGAAGTAGCAGCTTTCCATCTGGATGGGCCCGTCGATGTGCCCGATGATCCGATTCTCGCCGTGAAGCCCCTGATCCCAGATCGACGTGACTCCCGACTGGTTCGACTGCGCGACCCAGCGGGTCGTGTTGTTCCGAAGAACGATCTCTCCCTCCTCCTCGATCCACGCGACACCCTCGATGCGCGCCAGGTCGCGCTCTCCCCCCTCCCGGACGCGCACCCGAATGCGCGGCGTCGCCGGATGACGGTTGATACCGAGCACGTCGGCGCCCCCGGCGAGAGCCTCCGCCGCGATTCGATCGAGATCCTCGCCCTCGAACGCGCAGAGAATCAGCAGCAGCTCACCCTCGAGAACCGGGCGATCCGGATTCTGGTACCGCACCCGGCCGATCTCGGGAGAGAGCTTGTAGTCGGGCCGATAGGGCCCCACCCAGTCGACTCCCGCCGTCCCGAGGAGCTCCCGGACGCGAGAGGCCTCCGCCCTCACGAGGTACGTGTGGTTCGGCACGTAGGAGAGGATTGTCACCCCTCGGCCCTCGAGTTCCGTCCGGACGGAGGGAATCAGGGGACCGACGACGTGGACCAGCCAGTATCGCGTCTCGATGCGCCGGTCGGGCGAGAGAGCGAGGCCCTCCGGGGCCGGGGGCGCTCCCTCCCGTACGTCGAACTCGATCCCGTGCAGGAGGATCATTCCCGGCTCCCGGAGCAACCGGGAGGTCTCCTCCGGGGTATAACCCGGGACAGCGAGGACGAACGTCGGCAGCGAGAGAAAGAGCGAGAGCCAAAGTGCAAGGGCGACCGGAAGGGAAGCTCTCGGTGTCATCGGGACCTCGCGGAGGCTGGAAGACAAGGGCTCGGGAGGAGGTACGCTCCCAGTGTATCACCGCGAGGCCTCGGCCGCGACCTCCGGAGATCGGGGTGGCGCCACGGAGAACCGGTTCCTATACTCGATAGGCCTCGACGCGCACGATCGGTGTTCCCCCCCGTGATCGGAAGGTCATCATGAGAGACGCCCATCTCCCGCTTCTGGGCCTCCTGGGCTGGGGAGCCCTCGCTTCCCTCGCGGGGTGCTCGAGCACCACGGACCCGGAGGAAAACGGGCCGACGGCCAGCGCTCCCTCGATCGAGTTCTTCGTCACCGACGACGCGTCCATTCAGCACGGGGATTGGACCCGTCTGCGCTGGAAGGGAAGCGGTGCCTCTGTGGCCAAACTCGATCCGGGGCCGAGAATCACCGACAGTCCCAACGACATCTCGCTGAGCGTTCGGCCGCACGAGCCCACCACATACACCCTGGTGCTCCAGAACGAGATCGGCGACGACTCCGCCACCGTTCACGTCGACGTCCGCTACCTCGAGGGCATCTATGTGGATTCCCAGAACGGGAATGACTCCCGTTCGGGACGAAGCCCCACCGAGTCGATCGCCACCCTCGACGCGGCGATGGCGAAGCTCTCCACCGGCGGTACGGTGTTCCTCACGACCGGAGACTACCCCACCAACGTGTCCATCGTCACACACGCCACCCATATTTACGGAGGACGGAGTCCGGTGACCTTTCTCGAGGATGCGGATCAGGATTCCCGGATCGTTCCCCTCTCCGGGAATCCGATCGTGGTCCGGGATCAGACCGCGCCGGTGGTGCTGCGAAGGCTGGAGATCATCGCCCCCACGGACGCGGAGGTCGCCGTCGATGTCCGAAACACCCGAACCGCCGGTGACGAGTTCCGCGCGTTCTGGATCCGGTCCTGCAAGGTGGACGGAGGGGCGGCGTCCGGAGGAACGGGGATCCGGGTGGCCGACGGGTCGACCGCGTTTCTGGACGGCTGTCGGATCCGAGGGGGCCGGACTCCCGGCCTCACCCAGACGACCGGGATCCACGTTCAGGACACGTCGAATCTCCTCGTGACGAACTGCTTTGTGGACGGCGGGACCGCGCTCCAGACCTCGTCGGGCGTTCTCGTGGAGACGACCGGAGACGTTCGGATCGGGCTGAACACGATCTCCGCCAAGACCACTCCCGTCGTCGGAAGCAGCGCGGCCGCGATCCGCATCCGGACCGGTCGTCCCGCGATCGGGGGGAACATCCTCTTCTGTCCGGACGGATCGAGCCGTATCGGCGTCAAGGAGGAGTGCGACGACTGCGATCCGACGCGCCTCGAGGCGAACCTCTTCACCGTTCTCGGCGTCACCCTGTACGACGACTATCCCGGCGGCCCCGACCCGATGAATGAGGATGAACTCAACGATTACGCGCTCACGACCCAGGGTGGAGTCAGCCTGGTCAACGTTCACTTCCCGGGAGCGATCCCGAGAAACCTGTTCTCCGATCACCTCAACGGCGACTTCCACTTGAAATCGCCCCTTCCGGGGGGCGACCCGAATCCCGCGATCGACGGGGTGGAGGCACACCACCCGGGCTCTCCCTATACGGGGGGCCACGCCTCGTCCGTCTATGGTTCGGTTCGCGACGACATCGACGAGGACGGCCGTCCCACGTTCGAGGAGCTCTTCGATCTCGGAGCGGACGAACTGTAGAAACGCCCGAACGGGCGTGAAGTGCCCCGGACCACCGAGCCCTCCCATTTCGGTCTCTCGGTTCTTGCCGAGGAGGCGGTGGCCCATTCTCGCGACGAGCCTGGTGAGAAACGCAGGCTAGCGACCGATCCGGACGATCTTGGCCGCGGCGACCCGATCCCCCTCCCGAATCCGGGCGAAGTAGACGCCGGCGGCGGAGGGCCGTCCGTCCGAACCGTTCCCGGTCCACACGAATCGAGCGACACCGGGGGGCAACGTGCGCTCGACGACTCTCCGTCCCGCAGCGTCGAAGATCTCGAGGCGCGCTTTCTCCTCCCGGCGGCCTTCGAACCTCAGAACGGTCGGACCCCGACGCGGAGTCGGGTTCGGGAGAACGCGGAGTGCGAGCTCCGACCGAGAGGGAGTTCGCACGGGAGCCTCGACCCCGGCGAAGCTCTCGAAGATCGTGACCGTCCGATTTGCGGAGAAGCCCGCCAGGACGTCGACGACGCCGGAAGGCCACTCGATGCGCAGGGAGTCCACGAGCGCGTCCGCTCCCAATCCGAAGCGGGGACGGGGGTACTCCTGGCACCCGCGCCACGCGTTTCCGGTCACGTAACGGGTCTGGCGACCCGCGGTGGCGGAGACACAGGTGACCCACGCCCCGTGGCCCTCGCGGGTCGAATACAGACCGACCAGATCGACCTCCAGCCAGTTGCCGACCGGTCCGTCGTTCCGGTAGAGGCGGTGGATCTCGCGACGGGTGAGGGCACGGGGTCCCGTTCCCGAGGTGAGCACGAGGTCGAGATCGCCGTCCGCGTCGTAGTCGCCGTACGCGACGGCGTCCGCCAGTCCGTTCGCCGGACCGGTCAGGTTCCAGGTAGCGGTGGCGTCCCGGAAGGTCCCGTCGCTGTTGCCGCGATAGAAGACGTCGGAACCGTTCCCGCTCTGCGTATCCCCCTTGTTCAACACGTGGAGGTCCAGAGACCCGTCCTGGTCGAGGTCGACCCAGGCCACATGCCGGACGTTCACCGTGTCGGTCAGCCCCGAGAGGACCGACACGTTCGTGAAGACCGTGCCGTCGTTCCGGTAGAGACGCGTGCCGCGCTCGCCGTGGGTGTAGGGTTCCACGCCGGAGAGGGATACGCTCGTGAAGCTGCCGTTGGCGGTGAGGTATCCGGCAAACGTGTTTCCGGTGGCCGGAGGGGAGCTCGTCCGCATCTCCCAGATATCGATGACCTCGTCCGTCCAGAGGTAGAACCCGGTGGACTCCCCCGGGGCGAAGTCGGGCGCACCGCGGATGTCCTCGGACAGGGTAAAGGGAGACGTCTGGGGCGGGTGGTATCCGGTCTCGGAGATGAACACGAGCTCGGGCCAGTAGAACCCGTTGAAGTAGAGTTCGTAGGTCGTGCTGTCCCCGGTCTGCAAGAACGTCAGGGCGTCGACTCCGTCGTCGCCGTTCCGGGAATTGAAGAAGAACGAGACCGAATCGGCGTCCCAGTTCATCGCATCGAAGAGCGCATGATCGCCTCGCCCGATGGCCAGATCGAGATCGCCGTCCTCGTCGTAGTCCGCCCACGCGGCCGAGGCGATTTGACCGATTCCGGGAAGGAGGGCGTCGGTCACGTCGACGAAGCTCACGTTCCCTTCGTTTCGATAGAGCCGGGTCTCGAAGTCGGCGGTCTCCTCCCCGCCGATGAGGAGATCGGGGTCGCCGTCCCGGTCGTAGTCGCCCCACAGCCCGCCGACCGATCCGAAGTCGTCCGCGATTCCGGCCGAGGCCGCCTCGTCGGTGTACGTCTGGTTGCCGACATTGATGAAGAGAGAGTTGGGAGAGATGACCCTCCTCGCCTTCGCCACGAAGAAATCGACGTCCCCGTCGCCCTCGACATCGATCGCGGAGCTGCTCCGGCCTCGGGAGAGGCTGTCCGCCACTCCCCATTCCGCCGCGACGTCGACGAAGGAGAAGTCGCCGTCGTTGCGGTACATCGGTTTCCAGGACGTGCTCGTACCGGCGTCCGCCCCCCCGGTCAGGTAGATGTCGACGTCTCCGTCGTCGTCGAAGTCGGACAGAAGTGGGCCGTGGTGATCGTACATGTCGAAGAGAGGAGGAAAGAAGGAGTAGTTGAAGGTCCCGTCGCCGAGGTTTCGGTAGAGGAGGGGCCGGAAGTAGTGACGGCAGACGAGGACATCGAGATTCCCGTCCCCGTCGAAGTCCGCCCATCCCGCCCCGAAGGTGACATCGTTGATGTCGAATCCGGCCGCCGCGGAGACGTCGACGAAACCGGCGGCCGCGGGCACGGGAGGCAGGAGGGAGAGCGCGATCAGAAGAACGGCGACCGCGGCGGCGCGTGCGGCGAGCGGAAAGGGTGCCCGGGAGGTCGTCGCTGCGCTCCGGACTCCGGGCGGAGGCGGATTCGCGGGAGATCCGCGGGATGGGGACAACGGCGGCCATCGTCGCATGGGCGTCAGCGTCTCGAAGATGAAGAGTCGGCGGCGGGCCCGTCACGCTGGTAAAGATCCTAACAGAACGCGGCAGGCCGAGGAAGACCCGGACGCGGGGCGCCGGTCGCGGGTACTCTCCGCTCCCCCGTTTCTCCCATTCGTCGTAAACTGGGCAACTCTTCTCAGGAAAACCCGTTCCGGAATCGTGGAGAAGGAGCTCGAGAAGAAA
This sequence comes from bacterium, assembly GCA_025774805.1. GTDB lineage: Bacteria > ARS69 > ARS69 > ARS69 > ARS69 > JALGZR01. The sequence continues at coordinate 33,626 of JALGZR010000015.1, read as the reverse complement.
TGCCGATGCGCGTGCTTTCGGGAATCCAGCCTTCGGGTGCGCTCCACCTGGGCAACTACTTCGGTGCCATCCGTCAGTTCCTCGATCTCCAGAGGGACTACGAGTGCCACTTCTTCATTGCGAGCTATCACGCTCTCACGACGCAGCGCGATCCTGCGACCCTGCGGGAGAACATCCGGGACGTCGCGGCCAGCTATCTCGCCCTCGGGCTCGATCCGGAGCGAAGCGTGCTCTTCGACCAGGCCGATCTTCCGGAGCACCACGAGCTGGCCTGGTACCTCTCGGTGATCTGTTCCGTCGGTCTCCTCCAGCGCGCGCACAGCTACAAGGACAAGATCGCCCGGGGTCTCGAGGCCTCCCACGGCCTGTTCGCCTATCCCGTGCTGATGGCGGCCGACATTCTCATGTACAACGCCGATCGGGTTCCCGTGGGCCAGGACCAGAAGCAGCACGTCGAGATCGCCCGCGATCTCGCGATCCGATTCAACAACGAGTGGGGCGAGATCCTTCGAGTTCCCGAGCCGTACATCCTCCCCCGGTCGGCGGTGGTTCCCGGGCTGGACGGAGCCAAGATGTCGAAGAGCTACGGGAACACGATCGATCTGTTCCTCGAGCCGAAGCCGATGCGCAAACGCGTGATGGGCATCATCACCGACTCGACGCCGGTCGAGGACCCGAAGGATCCCGACTCCTGCACCGTGTTCATCCTCTACTCGCTGTTCGCCACCGACGAGGAACGCGAGAGCATGGCGCGACGCTACCGGGACGGCGGGTACGGCTACGGGGAGGCCAAGAAGGCCCTTCTCGCGAAGATCGAGGAGACGTTCGGACCGCTCCGGGAGAAGCGACAGGACTGGCTGAAGCGGACCGATGATCTCGAGGACGTGCTCGCGCGCGGTGCCGAGCGCGCTCGGGCCTGCGCCGGACCGCTGCTGGAGCGCATACGGGACGCCGTCGGCCTTGGTGCGCGCGTGCGCTAGCCTGCATTTCTCACCAGGCTCGTCGCGAGGCTGCGGATAGTCGTGTCTGGCGAGGAGATGGGGTGCTTTCGCCCGAGGCGGGGCCGTAGCCCCGTCGCAGGGCGGAAGCGTCCCAACGACGAAGCCAGGCGCGGCTTCGCCGCTGCCGTAGCAGAGGCTGGTGAGACATGCAGGCTAGCCTGCATTTCTCACCCGGCGAGTCGGAAGAGGTTCAGGGGGTGTCCCCCACCCCGAAGTAGGCCGCCTGCGGGTGGTGGAAGACGATCGCCGACACCGACGCCTCGGGACTCATCATGAACTCCTCGGTGAGCTCGACCCCGATCTCCTCGGGACGCAGCAGCCGCCAGAGCTTCGCCTGGTCCTCGAGATCGGGGCAAGCGGGATACCCGAAGGAGACCCGAATGCCCCGGTAACGGCTCGGGGATTGATCGTTCGGGCCCGCCCCCGGTTCGTCGTCGAGATTCCAGGCCCGGCGCATGCGCGCGTGCAGGGATTCCGCGTAGCCTTCCGCGGATTCCAGAGCCAGGGCCTGAACGGCGTGACTGTCGAGATACTCTCCCGACTGCTTCAGCTCCGCGGCCCACTCCCGGACCCCTTCGCCGACCGTGGTCACGAACATCCCCAGCCAGTCGTTCCCTGCTCCGGCGGGCTTGACCCAGTCGGCGATGCACAGCCCGTCGGGACGCGGCTGGCGCCGGAACGTGAGCTCCTCGAGGGGACTTCCGTCGGGACCGAGCACGCGGATCGTGTTTCCCTCCGACTCGGCCCGATACCACTGCCATACCGCCCGCGCCCGCATGCGCCCGTTCTCCGCGAGCCCCTGCAGCATCTCGACCCGCCTCTTGAGACCCCGCGCCTTCTCGTCGCCCGCGGCCAGAAGCTTGTCGATGCGCCCCTTCAATCCGAGGTGGCGGCCGTAGAGCATCTGCGGGTTGATCCACGGCCAGATCTCAATGAGACGCCCCTCTTCCTGATGGCGATCGAGGTCGGGCGGGGCGGGAGCGGCGGGCAGCACGGAGATACGGGAGCTCCGCGTCGACCCCGCGTCGTGGACCGGTTCCGTTCCGCGTCGCGTCGCCGTCCCCAGGCGCCGGCGCCTCGCGTCCATCTCCCTCCTCAGCATATCCAGGCCTCCGCCGGCCCCGAGGATCCGATCCGCGAGCGAGAGGCCGGCCATCGCGTCGTTCGCGTGGAACACGGGACCGGCGTAGGACGGATCGATCTTCGTGAGCGCGAATCTCTCGGACAGGGCGGCGCCGCCGACCAGAAGAGGTGGGGTCGTGCCCGCTCGCGTCATGTCCTCGGCCGTGGAGACCATCATGTGCGCGCTCTTCACGAGCAGTCCGGACAGTCCCACGATGTCCGGCGAGTGCTCACGACAGGCCTCGATGAGCGTCTCGGGGGGGACGCGGATTCCGAGATCGATGACGTTGTAGCCGTTGTTCGTGAACACGATCTCGACCAGGTTCTTCCCGATGTCGTGAACGTCCCCCTTGACCGTCGCCAGGACCACCTTTCCGCGGGACGCCGTCTCCGTCTTCTCCAGGTGAGGCTCGAGGTGAGACACGGCCGCCTTCATCGCCTCCGCGCTCTGGAGCACCTCCGCCACGATCAACCGGTTGTCGTTGAAGAGTCGACCGACCTCGGCCATGCCCTCCATGAGCGGACCGTTGATGATGTCGAGGGGGGGCACTCCCTCCGCGAGCTTCCGGTCCAGATCCGCCACGAGCCCGTCTTTCGTCCCCTCGACGATGCAGGCCGCCAGACGCTCGTCGAGAGACCGCGGCCGGGCGTCCTCGGGACGGACCCGGGTCCGGCCCTTCCGGAAGTGCGCAACGAACGCGCCGACCGGGTCCTCGCCCCGGGCGAACAGAACGTCCTCGGCGAGCTCGATCTCCTCCGGCGGGATGCTGCCGTGACGCTCGAGCCGTTGGGCGTTCACGATGGCGAAGTCGAGACCGGCTTTCGTCGCATCGTGCAGAAAGACGGAATTCAGGATCTCCCGCCCCGCCGTCGGAAGACCGAAGCTGACGTTCGAGATCCCGAGGATCGTCCTCGTTCCCGGAAACTCCGACCGGAGGAGGGGGATCGCGGCGATCGTCTCCTCCGCGGCGCCGACGTACTGGGGATCTCCGGTCCCCGCCGGAAAGACGAGGGGGTCCCAGAGGATGTCCCCGGGAGCGATCCCGTATCGGTTCACGAGCAGATCGTAGCTTCGCCGCGCGATCGACAGCTTCCGCTCCCGCGTGACCGCCATCCCCTGTACCGGATCCTCGTCGATCGTGCCGACGACGAGAGCCGCGCCGTACTTCCGCGCAAGGGGACAGACGGCGGCGAGCCGGTTCTCTCCCTCCTCCAGGTTTACCGAGTTGATGATCACCTTCCCCTGACAGTAGGTCAGGGCCCGCTCGATCGCCTCCGCGTTCGTGGAGTCGATCATGAGAGGAGTCCGGACCATGCGCACGATCCGTTCGTAGAAGCCCCGGACGTCGGCCAGCTCGTCCCGATCCGGATCCTGCAGGCAGATATCGAGGACCTGAGCGCCCCCTCGCACCTGACGCCGTCCGATCTCGGCCGCCTCCTCGTACTTCTCCTCTTCGATGAGGCGCCGGAACTTCCGCGAGCCGATCAGGTTCGTTCTCTCGCCGACGAGCACGGGACGGATGTCCTCGGTCACCTCGAGGTAGTCGATCCCGCTCACACGCGTTCCCGAGACCGGTGCGGGGATCCGGGGTCGTGCGCCCTGGGCCAACCGGGCGAAAACCCGCACGTGGTCCGGCGTCGTGCCGCAGCATCCGCCGATGACGTTGACCCATCGCTCGTCCAGGAAGAGCGCCATCACCTTCCCCATGCTCTCGGGGGTCTCGTGATAGCGGCCCTCCTCGTCGGGAAGGCCGGCGTTGGGCGCGCAGGAGACATGGGTAGTCGCGAGGGCGGAGAGAGTTCGCAGGTGGTCCGTCATGAACGCGGGTCCGGTCGCGCAGTTGAGACCGACCGAGAGGAGCGGGAAGTGCGAGACGCTCGTCCAGAACGCCTCGATGCTCTGTCCGCCGAGCATGGTGCCCGTATTCTCGATCGTGCCCGACAGCATGACGGGCACCCGGATCCCCGTGATCGCCATCGCGTCGTCCGCGCCGATGAGCGCCGCCTTCGCGTTGCGGGTGTCCTGCTGCGTCTCGATCAAGAGGACGTCGACGCCCCCCTCGATGAGCCCGGCGGCCTGATCCCGAAACGCGGTCACGAGCGCATCGAACGTGATGCCGCCGGTCACGGAGATCGCCTTCGTAGTCGGGCCGATCGACCCCGCCACGAAGCGCGGCCGTTGCTTCGTCGCGAAGGCCGCCGCCGTCCGCTTCGCGAGGTCCGCCGCGCGCCGGTTGATCTCGAGGACGCGATCGGCGAGACCGTACTCGGCGAGCACGATTCCCGTTCCCCCGAACGTGTTCGTCTGGACCATGTCGGCGCCGGCGGCGAGATAGGACGAGTGGAGATCGACCACGACGTCGGGGCGGGTGAACACGAGGTGCTCGTTGCATCCCTCGAGATCGGGTCCTCCGAAGTCGTCGGGGCCGAGATCGCGCGCCTGAAAACCGGTTCCCGTCGCCCCGTCGAGCACCAGGACCCGCTCCGCCAGAAAATCCCGCAGCTCCGCCTCGGTCCGGCGAGCCGGCGCGGGCCCGTCCAGGTCGGGAACGGGCGGGTGGGACGTGGCTTCGGAGTGCGTCACGGTGGACTCCCCGGTTCGACGTGCCCCTTCGACGTGCCTGGGTTTCCTCTGGGTCCTCTCGTCCCGCGGGCGATCTCCGTCAAGCTACGAGTCCCCGGAGGCGGATGCAACCACTTCCCCGGTCCGGAGGAATCGGCCGCCCGCGTTCGTCGCCCGACCCGACGCGCGGCGCGCCTCCCGCCGACCGTTTTGTTCGGGATTTCTCGGCGAAACGAAGGTAGCCTCGCCCTTCCATGTCCGTGCTCATCGCGCTGATCCGCAACTCCGCGGTCCTTCTCGCCGGAACGGCGGCCGCGAAGGGCCTCGTCTTCGTCTCGACCCTCGTCCTGACGAGGATGCTGGGACCCGAGGACTTCGGCCGCTACTCGCTGATCTTCGCCTACCTCGCTTTCTTCGAGCTCATCGCCGACGCGGGTCTCGATTCGCTCGCTCTGCGCGAGCAGGCCCAGGGGGAGAAGGGCTCCGCGCGCCGTCTCGGGGATGCGATCGTTCTGCGGGCCGGGCTCGCCGCAGTCGTGATTCCGCTGGCCGTTCTCGCGTTTCCCCTCGTGTCGCCCGATCGGCGGGATCTCCCCCTGGTCGCGATCGCCGGGGCGACGCTGATCGCGTCCAATCGTCGAACGTCGCTCGCGCGGCTCCTCGAGATCCCGTTCCGGATGCGCCTGCGCATGGGGATCCCGACGCTGCTCGGGGCGCTGGCCGAGACCCTGCACCTCGCCCTTCTTCCCCTCGCGATCGGGGCGGCCGGGGTGGCGGGCGCGGTCGGTCTGCAGGCTCTCGCCCCGCTTCCGTTCGCCTTGGTGCTGCTCGTCTACTCGCTGCGCGAGGTGCGACCCGAGCTCCGTCCCCGTGCCTCCTCGCTCGTCGCGCTGGCGCGATCGGCCGCGCCCCTGATGGGGATCGTCCTGTTGAACGTCTTCCTGGTCCGAGTGGACGTGATCATGCTGCGGATGCTGCGGGGATCCGTCGACGTCGGCCTCTACAGCGCACCGGTTCGCCTCGTGGAGACCGCGAACCTCCTGCCGATCCTCCTGATGACGTCGGTGTATCCGCTGATGGCGGCGGCGCACCCGACCGATCCCGCCCGGCGCGATGTTCTCTTTCGCGGAAGCCTCCGTCTCCTGATCGCGGTGCTGACCCCGATCGCCGCGATCGAGATACTGTTCGCCCGTCCCCTGCTCGGGTTCCTCTTCGGGGTGGAGTACCTGCCATCGAGCGGCGCCCTGCCTCCGCTCGCGCTCGCCGAGTTCCTGATCTTCACCGACGTGGTCGTGACCTATCGGTTCGTCGCGGCCCGGCAGGAGCGGTGGAATCTCCTCTTCGTGCTCCTCGCCGCTCTCGTCAACATCGGTGCGAACCTCATGTTGATCCCGACCCACGGCATCGCGGGGGCGGCGGTGGCGACGCTGCTCGCGTATGCCGTCCGGCTTCTCGCCGCGCTGGCCGTGAAGGAGACGCGGGCCGTGGGCGTCGCGTCCTGGGAGACCCTGCTCCCCCCGATCCTGGCGGGCGGAGCGGCGTTCGGGCTTCCGAGGCTTCTTCCGCTCGATCCCGGGGCCGCAGCGGTCGTGGGCTTCGTCCTCTACCCCCTCGCGCTCGGAGCGATCGCGGGTCCGCGGTTCGCTCGGGAGGTCCGCGCGCTCGCGTCCCGGAGGGTCCCCGGAGGGCCGTCCGCCCGACCCCGCATTCTCTGGGTGTCGAGTCCGGTGAGCTCCTGCTTCGGCGGCGGCGAGCGGCTCGTTCAGCGGTTGATCGAAGGTCTTCCGGACTGGGATCACGAGTTCCTGGGCTCGAGTCGCGCGCTCCTCGACCTGTTCCGTCGCCGGGAGCTGAGCGCCCGCGACCGGGCCGCGGGCTGGGAGCCGATCGGGCTTCGCGGCCTCGTTCTCTTTCCGCTCTCGTTCCTCGTCGGCGGGCTTCACTTCGTCCGCCATTTCGCGCTCTTCCGGAGAGCCGACGTGGTCGTCTCCCCGACGTCGTTCACCGAGGTCCTCACGCTGTTCCCGTGGTTGATCGGGATCCTGGGCCGACGCCCGGTGCTGATCGTGCAGAACGCGCGGGTGCCCCGAACGCTCACCCTCCCCCCGTTGCGGTGGATCCTGCGGCGGGTCCAACGCTCGTGCGCCCCCGTTCTCGTGTCCGAGAGTCTGAGACGAACGTGGCGCGAGCGCGGTCTCGACGCGGGGGGAATCGAGATCGTCACTCCGGGGGTGCCAATCGAGAAGTGGACGTTCCGTCCCGTCGACCCGCACGTCGTCCGTCTCGGAACTCTGTCCCGACTGCACCGGGAGAAGGGCATCGACACCGTGCTGACCGCGCTCTCCGGTGTGGACTCCGGCTCGGCCCGGCTCGAGGTCTTCATCACCGGCGAGGGCCCCGACGAGGAAGGCCTCCGGGCGCTCGCGGAGCGCCATACGCCCCCGGACTCCGTGGTCGTACGGTGGCTCGGCCCCGTCGAGGACGCGGCCGCGTTCCTCGCACCGCTCGATGCGCTGCTCGTTCCCAGCCGGCGCGAGTCGTTCGGACTGGCCGTGGTGGAAGCGTGGGAGCGGGGGATTCCCGTGATCGGGTCGGACCTCCCCGCGCTTTCCGACCTGCGGGCGAAGGCCCCCCCTCTCGAGCGGGAGCTGGTCTTCCCCGCCGGGGACGCGCGGGCGCTGGCCGACCGGATCACGGAGCTCATCCGCCGCCGCGCGGAGTTTCGCGGCGAGGAACATGCTCGCGCGCTCCGGGAGACGGTCCGGCGGCACCACTCCGCCGAGGTCACGGTCGAACGGTTCGCCGATGTCCTCTCGCGGGTCGAGAACCGTGAGATCTCCCCGGTTGCCGAAACCGGGGTGAGGCTTCAGAATCCGCGGTGTTCTCCTTCTGCCGCCGACGATTCCGACCGCGGGGAGCCCCGATGAGACCGACGACCCCTGTTCTCGTGGCCGCGTTCGCCGGGGCTCTCCTGGCCGGACTCGCGCCGTCGGTCCGGGCCCAGACGACGGACGAGAGTGGCGGGATCGTCGACGAACCGCCGCCGCCGGCCGCCGACGCGCCGCAGACGGCGGCCGATACCCCGGAGACGGTCGAGGGCCCGCCGTCGCCCGCGGACACGATGAGGGTTCCGCCCTCGGTTCTTCCACAGGCGACCGTCAAGGACGTCGAGGCCGAGGGCCGTCTCTTCCATCACGGAATCCCGGTCACCGCGGGGTCATTCTCACCGGAGGGTTTCTACTTCGTCTACCTGTTCCACGTGCCGGGGGGATTCCTCTCCCGCAAGCCCGTGCGGTGCGCGTTTCTTCTCGATCTCGAGAACGGCGAGACGCGCGCCATCCCGACTCCGAAGGGAAGGGCCGCTCGCATCTGCGGTTGGGACGCCACCGGTCGCTACGTGCTGCTGGAGTCGCATCGTCCCGATCTCCTCTCCTCCCTGACGGGTTCCTGGACGACGTATCACTACATCTACGACGTCGTGACCTCCGAGTTCGTCCCGCGAAGACCCTTCACGGGGCGCCGCAACGGCAGCCCCTTCCGGTGGAAGCATCGCAAGACGTACCACGGGTTCTGGAGCGAGGAGCAGGATCCGGCCACCGTCTGGCCCCTCTACGACGGGGAGCTCGCGGACTCCTACCAGCTTCAGGGAACGCATCTCGAGGAGGAGGACGATCGCCGCATCGCCCTCGCCCGGGAAATCGCTGTGGGCTCGGGGGTCCGGACTCTCCGGCCGCTCGGGGAGGTGCTACCGCGACTGGACGACCGCTGGACGCAGCGCGGGCAGAGGGACCCGGTCGTCTCCGAGCTGTTCGGAGAGCGCCCGGCGGTCTACGCGCGGAGCGACGGAGAGTGGATCGAGGTGGCCCGGGAGACGGAGCACCTCGCCATCCTCGACCACGGACTCGTGCTGATCACCCGGGAAGGCGGAGATCAGATCCTCTTCCACCGGGACCAATGGGAGCTTCTCCCCCTTCCCCCCTCTCCGAAGGGTTTCGGCGAGCTCCTGGACACTCGTTGGGACCGGGGGAGCGGCTACTACGACGCCTCCGATCCGCTGCCGCGGGATCTGCAGTACCGGCGGGGTTACGAGGCCTCGCGCGGCGTCGCCTCGTATTTCAATTACGTGTCTCCCGACGTCGATCGCGCCCTGGTGCTCTACTGGTTCCGTCCCGACCGGCGGGTCTTGCGCATCGTCGATCTTCCCCCGTCCTGGAGGAGACGGGAAGAGGGGCTCTAGCCCGCAACTCACCAGGCCGGCCGCATGGCGGTGACGGCGGCCGGTCTCGTTCGTGCAAGAAGAGCGGGCTAGCCCGAGCCCTTCGGCCGCGTGACCCTCGCCGCGAGCGTCGCCGCCACCGAGGGAGGCAGAAGACGGGTCAACGCGCTGACCACACGGTTGAGGCGGCCCGTGACGATGACCCTCTTCCCCCGATCGAGACCCCGGAGACACTCCTCGGCGACGTCGGCCGCACTCAGCGCGGACCACCTTGTCCACTTCCCCGCAGGCTCTCCCGACGCGTTCTGGAACTGCGTGTCCGTGTTCCCCGGACAGAGCGTCACGACCCGTACCCCGCTGCCGCGAAGCTCGGCCGCCAGCGCGTGAGTCCAGGAGACGAGGTACGCCTTCGCCGCCGCGTACGTGCCGAGCCAGGGAACCGGATAGAACCCCGCCGTGGAGGCGACGTTCAGAAGCAGACCGCGCCGCCGACGGAGCATTCCGGGCAGGACGCGGGCCGTGATCTCGGTGGGGGCGGAGACATTGAGTCGGATCATCTCGGTCTCCCGCCTCGGGCCGCGGTTCGCGAACGGGCCGTAGGTCCCGAAGGCCGCGTTGTTCACGAGCACGTCGATCGTGAGGTCGATGTCTCGGAGGGCGCGCAGCAACTCGGAGGGTCCGTTCGGCCGGGAGAGATCCACCGGAACCGCGACCACGCGCACGTGGTGCGCCGATGCGATCCGGTCCGCGTGGATGCGCAGGTTCTCCGCCGATCTCGCCGCGAGGATCAGATCCAAACCGCGGGCCGCGAAGCGGCGGGCCAGCTCCAGTCCGATCCCCCCGCTCGCGCCGGTCACGAGGGCCGCTCCGCCCCACCCGTGAAAGAAGGTCATGTCCAACCTCCAAAGAGAGGAGCCGCCGCGGTGGGGACCGCGAGGTTCCGTAGCATCGGCATTTCGGAGGGGCTCCGCAAGCGCGGGAACCGTCTTCCCCGGTTCGGGGTGGAAATCGGCAACGGATGAGAAGCATCGTCGATTCGACTAGAATCGACGACGACGCGGAGGAGTCCATGTCGAACGCAGGCCCCCGGCCGCCTCGGGGTCCCGACCTTCTTCGAGCCCTCGGAGCTCTCGCGCTCGCCGGTCTTCTGGCCGCGATCGGGTCTCCGGGACCGGTGCGAGCCGACGACTCCCTCGGGGATTCCCTCGACGCCGTGTTCCGCGCGTACGGCGGCCGCGAGCGACTGCTCGCCTTCCCCGGCTTCCACGCCCGAGGCAAGGTCCTATCGCTGAAGGAAGGGATCGGGGGAACGTGCCGCATCTCCGTCTCGCTCGGCGAAGGGATGCGCGAGGAGATCCGGGATCCCCGCCGGACCGAGATTCGGATCCTCGCGGGGCAGCTCGCTTGGACGGGGGGAGGGCGCCGGCAGCGTCCCGCCCCTCCCGGGGCGGCCGACGCCATCCGTCTCCGCTATCACGAGCTCGCGGCGCCCTTCGAGCTCCTCTCCGTTCCGCTGGATTCGCTCCGGGCGACCGGAGTCTCGGGCGAGGGGTGGTATCGCATCGAGCGGAACTGGGACGAGCGTCTCACCACGACCTACGAGGTGGACCTGGAGACGGGACACGTCGTTCGCGTCCGGGGAACGGCCGGATCGGGAGACGAGGCGCAAGAGCACATCGTCGAGCTCACCGACTTCCGCCGCGTCGACGGTGTCCTGATCCCGTTCCGGTCGACGGCATTCGAGGACGGCGAGGCCGTGGCCGAGATCGTTCTCGAACGGGTCCGGGAGGAGTCGGAGTTCCCCCCGGAGGAGTTCGTGCCGGCCGGCGGCACCGGGGACTTGTAGTCCGATCTCACGACGAGGGATGACCGCGTCGACGGCGGATGTCTTCGCGGAGTCGCTCCAGGTGAATCGGATCGCGGACGAGAGCGACGTGGGGGCGCGAGATCGTCACCGGTAAGAGGCTCGGATGAACGTCGAGCTCGATGACGATACCGTCTCTCTCCTCCCGACTCTCCCAGTGAAATCGGAATCTCCGTTTGCCCACCCGAAACACACCCTCCGCCGACGCGAACCTCAGCTGAGAGAAGTTCCGTTCGAGAAGAAGCGATTCCAGCGCCTCCCGGGCGAGAAGATCGGTCGTGTCGAGATCGATGAACCGGCTGGAGAGGAACGGAAGGTATCCGAACGCACAGACCATCACCGGCCAGCCGGGAACGGGGACCGAGCCGGATCGCACGACGTGAACGTAGACCGCGAACAGGCCGGCGAGCACGAGAACGCCGTAGACCGGGCGCCCCGCCTTGTACCTTCCCCACTGGAAGTCGATGTCGAGGACGGCGACGATGGCTCCCGCGGTGAGCAACGCCGTGTCCAGCCAGAGTAACTCGGTCAATGGCCCCCCGAGACTCGATCGGCGTCCGGGGGCCGGGGAATGAGGCCCGAACCGGGGGTCACCTCTCCTCGGTGACGGACTCGGGCGATGCGGTCTCCGCCACCGGAGGGGACGCGCCCCAGGAGAACGCCGTGAACGCCGATCCGGCCCGGGGCTTTCCGCGGGCCACCTCCCGGACCCGCCAGAAGCTGAGCTCGCCCGGCCGGATGTCGTCGAAGACGGACGGGGAGATCTCGAGACGGTCTCCCCGGACGGGGCGGGAGCGCCAGAAGGGCTCGAAGGTGCTCCGATGCAGGACCACCTGGGAGAACTCGGTCTCGTCGCTTCCCGGAGTCCAGCGGAAGAGCGTCGGGAGCTCGTCGGACATCCCGTCGGGGACGATGGGCAGGGGGAGCGACTCGTCGTCCGCGAAGACGGGAGGGTCAGAGCGGAAGTTCTCGACCGCGCCGCCTCCGAGGAAGAGGAGGAGCGCCCCCACGATCAGGAGCGCCCCCCAGAATCGATAGGCAGGGCCGCTCGGGACCTCGTCGACGGGGGACTCGGGGGACGCCATGACGACACCTCGAAGACATTGAGACCGGATCGGGATCCCGAGTCTATCCGCATTGACGGTTTGCGACCACCACCGACGGCAAGGACGGCCGCGCCGGGATCAGGAGCCGACGTTCCGGATCCGCTCCGCCAGTTCCAGAAACCCGGCGGCGGCGGGAGACGGAGTCCGCCTGCCGTCGCGAACGACCCCGAGCACCCGGACGAGGTTTCCTCCCGTCACGCGGAGGGGAGCGAGGACTCCGGAGCGGATCTCGGCCGTCACCGACCGGGACGGGAGAGTGGCCGTGCCCAGACCGACGGCGACCAGCTTCTTGATGGCCTCCGGACTCGACATCTCCATCGCCACGCGCGGAGCGAGCCCCGCCGAGCCGAACCGGGCGTCGACGGCCTGCCGGGTGATCGACTCCGCCTTGAACGCGATGAGGGGCGTCTCGGCGAGCTCCGCCAGCGCGACGCGGCGACGGCGGACGAGCGGATGCCGTCCCGACACGAGGAACGGGAGCTCCTCACGGAAGAGCGGCTCGGCGAGGAATCCGGGGCCGGGAAGCTCGGCGCGGATCGCCCCGGCCCGGAGGGTGACGATGGCGATCTCGATCGTGCCCTCGCTCACCTGGCGGAGGAGGGACTCCGTCCCCTCCACCCGGACCGAGAGCTCGGCGTCGGGATGGCGACGGCCGAAGGCCCGGTACACGTTCGGGAGAACGTAGATGCTCGCGGCGTCGGTCGTGCCGATCTCGAGCCGCCCCCGCACCGTCCCCCGGGCCCGGTCGAGGAGAGCGGGCAGACCGTCGAACTCGGCGAGGAGGCGCCCCGCCGGCTCCTGCAGGAGTCGGCCCGCGGGGGTCAGCGCGGCCTCCCGCGGCCGCCGGTCGAAGAGACGCTCCCCCAGCTCCTCCTCCAGCGCTCCGATCGCCTGGGACACCGCGGGCTGGCTCACGCCCACGCGCGCCGCGGCTTTTCGGAAGGAGCCGGCATCCGCCACGGCGAGGAAGTACCGGATCGAACGGAGGTCCATGTCGGAAAGGATAAGCTGAACTTATCATATTGACAAGAAATATCGATTGGACTGATAGGTGTGGCACTCCTAGCTTCCCGGTTGCGGAACGGGCACAATCGGCTCACCCTTTCCCGGAATCCGTTCGGGGATCCGGCCGACATCGATTCCCGCCGCGACTCACGCCTGGTTCCGGGATCTCGCCCGGAAAGGGAGGAGCGAACGATGTCCTACGACATGCGTCCCGCCGGGGGACGGCTCGGCGTCCTGCTTCCGGGGATGGGGGCCGTCGCGACCACGTTCATCGCCGGCGTCGAGGCGGTGAAGGCCGGGCGGGGGAAGCCGATCGGCTCGCTGACGCAGATGGGGACCATTCGCCTCGGCCCGCGCACGGACGGGCGGAATCCACTCGTCAAAGAGCTCGTTCCGCTGGCGGATATCGAGGATCTCGTCTTCGCGGGATGGGACATCTTCGGGGAGGACGCCTACGCCTCGGCCCGGCGGGCGGGCGTGCTCGAAACGGCGCTCCTCGACGATCTGAGACCGGAGCTCGAGCAGATCCGGCCGATGCCCGCCGTCTTCGACCGGCGCTACGTCAAGAAACTGGACGGCCCGAACGTGAAGGGGGGCCGGACCTGGATGGAGAAGGCGCGGGCTCTCATCGACGACATCGAGCGCTTCAAGCGGGCGAACGATCTCGACCGATGCGTGATGGTCTGGTGCGCCTCGACCGAGATCTTCCTGAGCCCGAAGCCGGTCCACGAGACGATCGAGGCCTTCGAGCTCGGGCTCCTCGAGAACGATCCCGACATCGCCCCGAGCATGGTCTACTGCTATGCGGCGATCAAGACGGGCACGCCCTTCGCCAACGGCGCCCCGAACCTCACCTGCGACATCCCGGCGCTCGTGGAGCTCGCGAGGCGTGAGGGGGTCCCCATCGCGGGCAAGGACTTCAAGACGGGCCAGACCCTCATGAAGACCATCCTCGCCCCGGGGTTCAAGGCGCGCCTCCTGGGGCTCAACGGGTGGTTTTCCACGAACATCCTGGGCAACCGGGACGGGGAGGTCCTCGACGATCCGAGTTCGTTCAAGACGAAGGAGGAGTCGAAGCTCGGCGTTCTCGAGCACATCCTCCAGCCCGACCGTCACCCCGACCTGTACGGCGAGATCCACCACAAGGTGAGAATCAACTACTACCCTCCGCGCGGAGACAACAAGGAGGGCTGGGACAACATCGACATCTTCGGGTGGTTGAACATGCCCATGCAGATCAAGATCGACTTCCTCTGCCGCGATTCTATCCTGGCGGCGCCCATCGTTCTCGATCTCGCGCTGTTCCTCGATCTGGCCCAGCGCAGCGGCATGAAGGGTGTGCAGGAGTGGCTCTCGTTCTACTTCAAGAGCCCGCAGGTCGCGGAGGGACTCTATCCCGAGCACGATCTCTTCACTCAGCACATCAAGCTCATGAACACGCTACGCCACCTGAAGGGCGAGACCCTCATCACGCACCTCGGTCTGGAGTATTACGAGTAGGTCACACAAGCGTCGGAGACCGCGTGTGAAGATCGCCCTCATCGGAACCCACGGGGTCGGCAAGACCACGCTCTGCTTCGAGCTGGCCGCGCGTCTCAAGCGCCTCGACCGGAGCGTGGAGCTCGTCAAGGAGGTCGCCCGCGACTGTCCTCTTCCCATCAACCGGGAGACGACGCTCGACGCGCAGAGCTGGATCCTGCACGCGCAGTGCGCCCGGGAGATCGCCGCCCAGCGCGACGGCGACGACGTGGTGTGCGATCGGTCGATTCTGGACAATTACGCCTATCTCGTGCACGCCCTGGGCCGACGGAAGGAGCTGGACCCGTGGATCCGCCGTTGGTGCGGCACGTACCGGGGGCTCTTCAAGATCCCCGTCTGGCGGACGCCCTCCTTCGACGGCACGCGCGACACCGACACCGTGTTCCAGCGCGCGATCGACGAGACGATCGACGAGCTCCTGGCCGATTTCGGACTGGAGGCGACCCGGCTGGCGCCGGAGCAATCCGAGGACTGGGCGGGAGCGATCCTGCGCGAGCTCGGGCTGCCGTCCCGGCCCCGCCAGGAACGGCTCTTCCGGGAGCCCGAGGGCTAGCCCGCGAAGCGCTTTTCCACGTACTCGTCGAGGATCCGGAGAAACCCCGGGAGGAGGTCCTCCCCCGCCAGGGAGGTCGTCCTCTGTCCGTCGATGAAGACGGGCGCCCGGGGGGACTCCCCCCGTCCGGGCAGCGAGATGCCGACGTCGGCGTGCTTCGACTCGCCGGGGCCGTTCACGATGCACCCCATCACCGCCACCTTCAGCGTCTCGACTCCCGGGTAGCGGGCTCGCCACTCGGGCATCCGGGCGTCCAGGTGCGCCTGGACCTCTTCGGCCAGGCGCTGGAAGAGGGTGCTCGTCGTCCTCCCGCATCCGGGGCAGGCGGTCAGGCGGGAGGCGAAGTGCCTCAGATCGAGGGACTCGAGAACGTGCTGGCAGATCCGGACCTCTTCGGCCCGGTCGCCTCCGGGTGAGGGCGTGAGGCTGGCGCGGATCGTGTCGCCGATGCCCCGTTGGAGGAGAATCGAGAGGGCGGTCACCGTGCTCACGACCCCCTGCGCCCCTCCGCCCGCCTCCGTCAGACCGAGGTGAATCGGCGCGTCGGTGCGCTCCGCGAGCCGCGCCGTGACGTCGACGAGGTCGTGCACCCGGGACATCTTCGCCGAGAGCACGATCCGGTCGGGATCGAGGCCGATCGCCACCGCGCGCTCCGCCGACCCCACGGCGCTCTCGACCATGGCGTCGAGAAGCACGTCCCGGGAGTCCCGCGGATCGGGGCGGGCGGCGTTTTCGTTCATGAGGCGCGTCAGCAGCTCGCGGTCGAGAGAACCCCAGTTCACCCCGATCCGGACCGGCTTCTCATGGTCGATCGCGACGCGGATCATCCTCTCGAAGTTCGCGTCGCGCTTCTCCCCCCGTCCCACGTTGCCCGGGTTGATCCGGTACTTCGCAAGGGCCTCGGCGCAGTCGGGGAACTCCCGGAGGAGCCGGTGTCCGGTGAAGTGGAAGTCCCCGACGATCGGCACCGTCACCCCGCGGTCCGCGAGCCGGGTCGCGATCTCCGGGACGCGCGCGGCGGCCTGCTCCGTGTCCACGGTGACCCGAACGAGCTCCGACCCCGTCTGGGCGAGAAGCGCCACCTGGTCGGCCGTCGCCTCCGCGTCGGCGGTATCGGTGTTCGTCATGGACTGGACGACGATCGGATGGGCGGAACCGATCGGGATCTCCCCCACCCGCACGGTGCGGGTCGGGCGACGCGTGATCTCGGCCACGGGGACCTCCGGCGGGACGGGCGAAGGGTGGAGGATACGCGAGGCGACTGCGGAAGGGAAACCGGGTTCCGGGACCGGGAGACGGACCGCGGACTACGGGCGCCCGGCTTTCCGGACGCCCGCGTCACGAGTCGTGCTTCGAGGTGCAGCCGGTCTAGCGCACCCGGATCATCTTCCGGACCCAGGTGCGCTCGTCCACCGTGAGTCGGACAAAGTAAGTTCCCGAGGCGACCGCGCCTCCGGCGTTGTCCCGGCCGTCCCAAACAACGGAGTGACGCCCCGCGGGCCGGGTCCCGGTGATCAGCTCACGAACGAGGCGGCCGGCGACATCGTGGACCCGGAGCGCGATCCGCGCCGATGCTCGAGAGACCCCGAACGTGATCGTGACCGACGATCCGGCCGGGTTCGGGGTCACGCCCTCCAATCCGGCGACCCCCGAGGAGGCGGTACCGAGCCGATCCCACGCCTCCCGGGCTCCCTCGATCCCGACCCCGAACGCCCGCTCGATTCGAACGCCGAGAGGGCTCTCGTCTGCCGTCTCCAGCGGCGCGAACACGAGGCGGGCGAGCTCTCCGGCGTCCCCCCCGCGGTCCGAGCGGAACCCCCCGAGTCGAACGACTCCCGGCGCGGGGGTTCCGGAGACGAAGGCGTCCCACGGAGCGGTCACGTCTCCGAGTTCCACGCGAACGAAGCGTAGGGCGTCCGGGTCGAGCGACAGCTCGACTCCGAAGAACGGGATCGGCCCCGTCGCCTCCAGCGAGTAGAGGATCTCCCCCCCTCCGTTCGCCCCGGTCCCGCTCCACCGTATCGCTCCCGTGCGGCGGGCGGGGACCGGATCGCCACCGCCGCCGAGACAGCTCGAGTCCGGAGCCGTGTTGCCGATGCAGGGAGTCGGCTCGGGCTCCAGATCACAGACCACGTGTTCCCAGATGGCGAGGGCGTCATCGGGATCCACGTCGCCGCTGCAGTTCGCGTCGGCGCGATCGACCTCGCACTCCCCGTTCGCCTGGCAGTCGGGATCGTCCGGAAGCTGCCCTCCGTTGACGAAGATCTTCAGCGCGCAGAGCGCATCCGTGGCGGAGAGCACGGAGTCCGCGTTGACGTCCCCGTCTCCGGTGGGACAGGCGGCGATCCGGACCAGGCCGCAGCACGGATTCACGAGACCGGAGGCGAGCCCGGCGGAGAGATCTCCGACCGCGACGTCCGTGGAGTCCCCCGGCACGCACGCGGGGCAGTCGACCCGGAAGCGCAGCTCCACGAGGGAGCCCGTCGCCCCGGCGGGGATGGGATCCCCGTTGCCCAGGATGCCGCCGCACGTGAGTCGGCCCGGCTCGTTCTCGTCCGCCAGCGGGAAGTAGCCCTCCGTCAGACTCCCGACCCGGACGTTGGAGGAGTCGGGAAACGTCAGGATGTCCGGATCGTATTCCAGCTCGAAGCCGAAGGTGACGAGCTCCTCCGGATTCTGGGTGAGCACGACCGGGAGCCAGAACTCGTACCCGTGGGTCGCGTCGAGCGTGGCGGGACGCAGCGAGGGAGCCTCACAGGGCAGCCGGCAGTTCACGCGACCGCTTCCCGTCCAGGGAATCTCCAGGGAGTCGGGCTCGGACCCGCCTCCGCTGTTGCTCACCAGGATGATCGATCCCGTGAGCGGACCGATCCGATCGGGACGGAATGTCCCGTCGATCGTGTCGGCGCCGCCGCCGGGAACGGTGAGGTTGCCGAAGCTCACCTCGAAAGGCGTCCCCGTGGTGTTCAGCGCCTCCACGAGCAGGGGCTCGCTCCCCTGGTTGCGGATCACGAGCGTCGTGTCCGCCGTCGTATGGACGGGAACCGATCCGAACGCGTACGAAGAGGGTTCGACCTCGATCATCGGCACCCCGTGCACGAACAGGTGGACGGGGACGTCGGCGAAGGGCGTGGCGGGATCGTTCGAGGAGATCCGCAGGTTCAGATCGTAGTCCCCTCCCGCGAGCTCGTCGGTGTCGAAGAGGAGGCTCACGATCGTGAACTCGTCGGGAAGGATGATCCCGTCGAAGGGGTCGGTCCGGACCCAGTAGCTCGCGACGAGCCATCCGACGATCTGGTTTCCGAAGCGACGGTTGTCCGCGCTCACGCTCTCCGCCTCGAGGAGCGCCCCGTCCTCCAGCATCTCGTCGGAGAGCACGAGGCAGCGTCCCGACCCCACCGGCTCCGCCACGGCCACCGGGTGGCCTCCCAGATCCAGCACGAGAGTTTCCGCGGGCGCCTCGACCGAGTCGAGAGCCTTGATGCCCAGCCCGAGCCAGATGCGCGACACCCCTTCCGCCGTCGGATGACCCGACGGACGGCCCGGAATGTTCGTCGTCACCGTCTGGCCGGAGGCCCCGAGGGCCGTGTAGCGAACGTGCGCGCCGAGACCGGAGAGCAGGTCGTTGTACGAGGCGATCCCCGAGGGGTTGTCCGCCATCAGCAGAATGCCGCCGCCCGCCCGCGTCCAGTCATCGAGCGCGGCGATCTCGCTCCCCGACCAGGGGGAGCCCGTGTCGAGGGAGAGGTAGATCTGGTAACCGGAGAGAAGCGACGGGGTGATGGGATCTCCCCCTCCCGAGTCCACGACCTCCTCGACGACCGCCCCCCGGTCCGTCAGATCCCCGACGATCAGGGACGAGTTGATGCTCCCGGGTTGATTGTGCGTGCGATCCCACAGGATGCGGATCCCCTCGAGATCATCGGTCGGCGTCCCTCGACCGGGCGGGACGGAAGGCAGCACCGAAATCGAGAACGTGAGCGGGAGGTCGCCCCGGTTGGCGATCACGAGCGGGCGAACCGTCGTCGTGGTGTCCCCGAACTCGACGCTCGCGTGGACCGAGTCGGTCAGCACGCTCAGGATCGGCGGATCTTCGACTCCTTCACCGCGCAGCTCCACCGCGACGACGGGGCGCAGCGGGTCGTTCGAGGGAATCGTGAGCCGGGCGGCCGCCGGGCCCAGGACGCGGGGCCGGAAGAACGTCGGCACGTCGAGGGAGTCGCCGGGAGAGATCTCCGTCCCCGGAGGCACGCCGCCCGAGTGGCCTCCGACCGAGAACTGGCCGGCATCCACCGCGAGCTCCCCGAGGACGAGTGGGGAGCCTCCGACATTCGCGATCACGAGAACTTCGGACGCGACGGAGTGGACGAGGGCACCGCCGAAATCCACCGTGTCGGACGAGACCGCGAGAGAGGGCGGGAGTCCCCGGTAAGGCCCCGCGGAGACCGCCGACCGGACGGCGAGCGTCGCGTGAATGCCGGACACGGCCAGAAGCCCGAGCGCGAGAAGCGATGCGACTCTGGAGTGACTCATCCCGTCTCCCCGATTCCCCGTTCCTCTCCCCACCCGACCGCCCGCCCGCCGCCTCACCGGTAGAGCGCCTTCACCTCTCCCCACGTCGTGGGCTCGATCGCCGTGATCGCATCGACGCTCCCGGTCACGGTGAACTCCCCGAAGCCGCCGTCCCACGCGGAGGCGATCAGCCAGAGGACGCGGACCGTCGGTCGCCAGTTCGCCCACGTGATCGTCGAGCCGTCCGGAATCTGTCGGTCGCCCGCGAGACAGCTCCCGGCCGGATCCCCGCAGTCCGCGATCAGGAAGAGGGTGTCGTCCCACCCCCCCGCGGTCGTCATCGTGGCGGTGATCCGGTGCTCCCGCGGCACGTGAACCACCCAGACCAGGTCCCTTCCCGCGTGGGTCGATCCGGTGCAGCTCGTTCCCGCGTCGGGAAGCGAGTAGTCGGGGGTCGCAAGCGTGTTGTTGCCGCTCACGGTGAACGGGCCCGGATCCGGTCCGATGCCGAAGGAGGCCGTGTCCGCCGACGCCCCGGCGCAGTCGTCGTTCGCGGGGGCGGTGGGCGGTTCGATGTATCCGACCCGAACGTCGTCGATCGAGAAATCGGCTCCGTTCCTCCCGACGTACCGGACGCGGAGAAAGAGAAGTTCCCCGGCGTACGGTGAGAGATCCAGCAACGCGTTCCGCCAGGCCCAACCCGAGTCGGCGAGATCGGACAGCCGCCAGAGGGACGTCCAGCTCGCGCTGTCCGTGGAGGCCCGAATCTGGAGATCGCTGTCGGGCGCCCAGAACGGCTCGGCGTGGTGCCAGACGGAGAGCCGGAGGTCCTCACCCGGAAGCGACCTCAGATCGAGACGCGGGAGACCGAGGTTCTCGTCCTGATCGTGAACCGATTGCCACTGGACCAGCGCCGCCCGGTCCCCGGTCCGCACGTGAACGGGTCGGTTCGTCGCGTGCCACGTCGCGCTGTCGGGGACGTCGGGATTCCCGAAGCGAACCCAGCCGGGGGGAGGAAATCCGCCGCCCTCGAAGCTCTCGTCGATCAGGATCGGTCCGCCGAACGCCGGAGCCGGGGGTGAGGCGGGAGAGACGGAAGAGACGGCGCCGGGCGAGCGGGAGACGCCTGTCGGCCCGTCAGGGTCCGCCCCGGAGGGAAACGACCCGCCGAGAGACGAGATCCCGACGAGCAGGACGGACAGCCACGGACCGTGCCGGCCGAAACGCGCACCCCGACCCATCATCCACCTCCCGACGCCTGCCTTCCGGCGCGGGGCCTATCCTGCGTTCATCACCAGGCTCTGCGGCGGCAGCGGCAAGCGGCGAGGGGCCGGGTGAAAGGTGCAGGCTGGCTCGTCCGGAAGCATAGTCTCCCCGCCGGACCGGGCAAAGGGGTTTCGACCCGGCCCGGCGGGGCGTCGGGGCGGCTCCTCGATCAGTCGATGACCACCACCCGGCCGCTGCGGACTCCGTCGACTCCCTCGAGGCGGACGAAGTACACGCCGGACGCCACCTTCCCGCCGTCGCCGTCCCGGCGATCCCAGTGGAGGCTCCGGGCCCCGGGCATCTCCTCTCGGGTCCCGAAAGATCGCACGGTCCGACCCGCCGCGTCGTGGATCGTGACCGTGGTCCGTCCCCCCCGAGGGAGGTAGAAGGGGATCTCCGTCCGGGTCCGGAACGGATTGGGACGCGCCGGAAGGAGGGAGAGCGCCTGGGCCGCGGCGACCTCGGGCCCGAAGTCGGCGGAGGTGGGAGACACCTGCTGGACGTCCAGGATCCAGTCGTCCGGATCGACGAGGAGGCCGGTGGGCTCGGCGGGGACGACGAACGAGACGGTCTGGGCGGCCGAGTCGATCCGCTCGGAGAAGTCGAAGTCACCCGAGGCGGTCTGGACCCGGAAGTCCACCGGCATGTCGAAGATCGTGGCCGTCGTCTGGACCTGCCGGATGCCGACGTCGACGCGCCAGCTCCCCCCGCCCAGAGGGACGGGAGACCACCCGTACTCGTACACCGGATGCCCCTCTCCGTAGAGCCAGGGATCGAAGAACCAGTTCAGGTTCTGTCCGGTGGAGGCGTTCACGTCGGCGGTGAAGTCCGCGGTCACGACGTTCCCGTAGGCGTGGGCGGTGAAGAAGTCGTTCAACGCCTGGAAGAACGTGACGTCGTCATCGAGCACCCCGCGGAGCATGTGAAGGAGGGAGGCGCCCTTCTCGTAGTTGATGACCCCCCACCGGTCGGGCGGGTCGTAGATGCCGTCGGTCTTGCCCGAGGTGATGATGCGGTTGAGGATCGAGGTCGTCACGTGGTCGTGGTAGGCGCTCATACCCCCCTGGTGCTCCCGGAAGAGGGCCGGCCCGTACGTCCCGAACCCCTCGGAGAGCCAGATGTCCGCCCAGGAACCGTAGGTCACGCAGTCCCCGAACCACATGTGCATCAGCTCGTGGGCGAGAATCGGATCATACGTGTTCGTGCTGTCCACGAGGCCGGCCGCGTGGCTCACGCAGGTCTGGTGCTCCATGTCCCCGATGTTCGTGACCATGAACGCGAACTTCTCGAAGGGATAGGTGCCGAAGCGCGTCTCGAATGCCTCCATCATCACGTCGACGTTCTGGAAGCTGACCGTCGCCTTCTTCTTGTATCCCGGGTGATGATAGACCTTGATGCGGGGATCGGTGACGACGGTGTCGGAAAGCACCTTGTAGGGCGCGACGGCGACCGCGATCAGGTAGGTCGCGATCGGGTAGTCGTGGGACCAGCGCCAGGTGTGGTCGGTCGCCGTCGAGTCGACGCCGAGCAACTCGCCGTTCGCCACCGCCATCTTGTCCAGGGGCACCTCGACGTTCAGGTCGACCGTGGCCTTGTCACAGGGCCAGTCCCAGCAGGGGAACCAGGCGTGCCCGACGGCCGGCGGCTCGGCGGCGAGGCCGATCCCCATCGAGAAGGCGGTGCTCGGGAAGCCGCGGAACCAGAACCCTCCGAAGCCGCCCGCTCCCTCGTTCCACGGCACTCCCTCGTAGGCCACGTCGATCGAGACCGTGTCGCCGCTGTCGGGCGGCGCCGCGAACTGCACGTTCAGGACGTCTCCGACCTGGGAGTACGACAGGGAGTCCGTGCCATCCCGAACGATCGACGAGACCGTGAGCTGAGACGTCAGATCGAGATCGATCGACCCGAGCGCGTCGACCCTCGAGACGAAGTCGATCACGGTATGCCCGTCCAGATAGTTGCTCAGGTGGTCGAACGAGGAGAAGTTCAGCTCGTAGTGGAGCACGTCGTAGTCGTGGGGACAGTTCTCGAACGGTCCGGGAAGCGCGTGGCGCGGCTCGCTCCGCATGCGCCAGTTCGCGAGGGGATCCCAGGGGTCGAGAAGCGCCTCGTCCCCGATCAGCCTGTCGCGAGGGTGGTACGGGTCTCCGGGAAGCTCCACGGCGGCGGCCGCGACCGGGAGCAGCAGACCGGCGGTCAGGAGAAGCAGAAGGTAAGTGCGGACAGCGGAAAGGATGTGCATTGCGAGGCCTCCGGTAGGACGGTCGGTTTCGACCAGAATACCACGGGCTCGGGGGCGAAATGCAGTCTGGGGTCTCGAAGGCCTCAGGAGGGGACGGTCTTCCGCTCGGCGGACCCGCCCGGCACTCGAACCGGACTCGCCATCGGAGGCTCGGGCACGGTTCGAGAGGCGTGGTCGTGGTCGTGACCGCCCACCGGTCCCCCCGGGCCGGTGAGCCCCATGACCAGGATACCGGCGAACAGCGCGAACAGATTGCGCAGGCGCCCCTCCGGAGCCGAGTGGATCTGAGGGAGGAGATCGGCGGTCGCGATCGCGAGAAAGGTCCCGGCGGAGAACGCGATTGCGTAGTGAAGCAGCGTGGTTCCGGTCATCTCCCGCAGCGCGCCGTACGCGAGCGCGGCCCCGAACGGGGTCGAAATCGAGAACATCACCGTCATGAGGACGATCCGCTTCCGCGGGTACTCGCAGTGCAACAGGATGCCGGTCAAGGAGAGCGCGGCCGGAAGCTTGTGGAGGATGATCGCCGCCGTGACCGGCACCGAGATCTCGGGAATCGTCAGGCCCGCCCCGAGCGCGAACCCGTCGATGAGGGAGTGCACCGTGATCCCGACGAAGGCGGCGAGCCCGAGCTCGTGAAAGCCGCAGCCCTCCTCCTCGCAGGCGTGGATCATCACGAACCGCTCGAGGACGTAGATGAGCAGGAAGCCCACGAGCACGGGAGCCCCGACTCCGGATCCGAGGACGGTGATCGCCTCCGGAAGCATGTGCAGGAACGCTGCCCCGAGGAGGACCCCGATACCGAAGGCGAGCAGCACTCGAATCGTTCCGCGATTCCACTCGCGTGCGAGCGGCAGCAGTCCTCCGATGAGGGTCAGCGCCACGACCGACCCCGCCGCGAGCGCGAGACGTGCGATCTCCGGAACCAGCGATTCGTCCATCATTGCCCGTCGAGATCGAGGATCTTGAGGTCGAAGCGCTCGCCCTCCCCGTCGACGTCGATGATGTAGCGGTCCACGCGGGGGAGCACCGTTTCCAGCGTCTCCAGGTAGAGCCGGCGGCGGGTCGCGTCGGGGTTCTTTCGGTACTCCCCCAGAACGGAGAGGAAGCGGGCCGACTCCCCCTTGGCCTCGGCGATTCGGGCGTCCCGCTCCGCCTGCCCTCGCTCCACGATCCAGGAGGCCTCACCCCGGGCCCGGGGGATGACCGAGTTCGCGTAGCCGTTCGCCTCGTTGATGATCCGTTCCCGGTCGGCGGCGGCGTTGGAGACGTCCCGGAAGACGTCGATGACCTGGCTCGGAGGGTCGACCGAGAGGAGGTTCACGGAGACGATGGAGATGCCCGTGTCGAGCTCGTCGAGTCGGGCCTGGGTTCTCCTGCGGATCTCGCTGGCGATGAGCGGCCGGTTCACGGTGAGGGCGTCGTCCACGTTCATGCCCCCCAGGATGTCCGTGAGCGCCGCCTCGGCGATCTTCGCCATCAGGAACTGCGCGCCCGTCAGCCGGTAGAGGTAGTGCGCCAGATCCACCACCGTGTACTGGATCATGATCTTCACCGACAGGATGTTCGTGTCGCCGGTCAGCCAGAGGGACAGCTCCTCGGGAGAGGGGATCCCCCGGAGGAAGTCCCGGGTGATCATGCCGACCCCCATCTTGTACACGGTGGTGGTCCGGAACTTCTCGTGGCTCTCGATGGGCACGGGAAGACGCCAGTGGAACCCGGAGGGAACCGCCCGCTCGGTCACGGCCCCGAATCGCTTGACGACCGCAAGCTCCTCGGGCTCGACGGTGTAGAAGCCCGTCGCGAACCAGACGGCGACCAGCAGCGCGGGAAGTCCGATCCGGAGGAGGCGCCCCGTCATCACGGTCTCTCGGTTCCGTGCTTCGCCTCGCTCAGGCCGTCGGTCAGAAGCCGCATCAGCTCCGAGTCGGAGGGAAGAATCAGCGTCGTGTTTTCATCGAGGAACTTGCGGTAGGCCTCGAGGGTCCGGGTGAACTCGTAGAACTCGGGATCCTGGGCGATCGCCTCGCCGAAGATCCGGGTGGCCTCCGCCTCTCCCTCGCCGCGGAGGATCTCGGCCTCCCGGTAGGCCTCGGACAGAATCTGGCTCTCCTCCCGATCGGCCCGGGCGCGCACCTTGCGCGCCTCCTCCTCGCCCTCGGACCGGAAGCGCCGGGCGATTCGCTCGCGCTCGGCGCGCATGCGCTCGAACACGCTTCGCCGGTTTTGATCCGGAAAGGAGAGCCGCCGCACGTCGAAGTCGACGACCTCGATTCCGTATTTCTCTTCCGCGACGCCGCGCACGGCCGTCTCGATCGTCGTCACGAGCGTTTCGAGCTGTCGATTCTCGGGATTCTCGTGATTGATGAGCGCGTCGAACGGAACCGCGGCGAGGGCGGCGCCGAGCTCCGAGGAGAGGACGTCGGTGAGCTGACTCGCCGCCGCCGCGTCGGAGGGCAGAGCCCGGAAGAACTGGAGCGGGTCGTCGACCCGCCAGACCGAGTAGTAGTTCACGATGACGTTCTTCTTGTCGTTCGTGAGGTACTCGGCCTGCTGGGGCTCCAAGACCTGAAGGCGGGCGTCGAATCGCCGGACCTGCTGGATGAGAGGGATCTTCGTCTGCAGACCGGGCTCGGTCACGACCTTCACGGGGTTTCCGAATTGGGTCACGACCGCGTACTCGGTGACGTCGACCTGGAAGAAACACGTCCCGAGCAGCAGCCCGACGACGATCAACGCCAGCACGGCGTTTCGCAGGGTCTTCATCGCCCCATCACTCCCTCGCTTTCGGGTTCCTCGTCGCGCCGGACGTCACTGCCGCGCAGCACGTCCTCCACGGCGACGGCCTTCCCCGCCCCGGAGGAGATCCAGAGATCGACGGCGCCCGATCCCGCCCATCCGGGCCGGATGATCTTCCGAGCCGAGGCGAGGACCTCCTCCACCGTCTCGAGATAGAGTCGCGTATAGGTGCCCACCGGTCTCTCCCGGTAGGCCTCTCCTCGCATGAGCAGGCTGACCGATCCGCCCTTCGCCCGCGCCAGCTCGCGCGTCGCGAAACTCCGCGCCTCCTCGAGGTCGCCGGCCGCCTGTCCCCGGGCGAGGTTCACGGTCTCGTCCAGATAGCGCAGCGCCACGTTGACGGCGGTCTCCTTGTCCTCCTGGGCGCTCGCGACATCCCGGAAGGCCGCGTGGACCTCGGGGGGAGCGTGGACCTCCCGGATTCCGAAGTGGAGGACCTCCACCCCCAGGTCCACCTCCGCCGCGCGCCGCGCGAGCCCCTCGCGCACGCGATCCTCCACGATCGGGCGGTCGTCCGTGTAGACCCGATCGATCCGGATCGCGGCCAGGACGTCCAGGAGCTCCGCGGTCGTCTGGGCCTTGAGCACGTCTTCGGGGTTCTCGAATCCGTAGAGGAAGCGCACGGGATCGACGACCCGGTACTGCAACACCGACTTCGCGTCGACGAGGTTCTCGTCGCCGGTCAGATAGATCGCCTCCTCCTCGAGTTGCCGGGCCGAGGTTCCCGCGTCGAGAGGTCCCCGATCGGTCGGACCCGTCGACTGGCCGGGAGAGCGGAAGCCGAACTCGATCCGCCGCACGGCATCGACGGGTAGAACTTCGCCCGTCTCGATGGGCGGCGGCCACTTCACGTGCAGCCCCTCTCCCATCGGCTCCCCCCGCGGGGCGCCGAAACGCTTGATCAGTCCCCGGTGACCCGGAGGCACCACAATGAAGAACTGGGTGATCGCCCAGAAGGCGACGATCGCGCCGGCCACCCATGCGAGACTGCGGGCCGTGATGCGGAAGCCCAGCAGCCATCGAATCGCGGCTCCGAGCTTTCGGAACTCGTTCGGAGCCTCCTTGCGTCGGAAGGAGAGAAAGAGAAGCCCGGCGAACACTGCCGCCGCGGGAGCCGCGATCCACGTCGGAATCTCGCCGGCCCGGGCCACCGCTCCCTGGGGATCGATGGAGAACAACGGATAGATCACGTCGAGCAGGGCTCCGAGCGCAAGGCTCATGATCGCGATCACCGCAAGGTAGAGGATCGTTACCCGTCGTCCCAGAAACCGTCCGAGGATCGCGAGGGATCCGATGTTCGTCGCCGGCCCCGCGAGGAGGAAGACGAGCGCGGCCCCGGGGGAGAGGCCCTTCAGCACGAGCGCGGCGGCGATCGGAGTCGAGGCGGAGGCGCAGATGTAGAGCGGAATGCCCAGGACGAGCATGAGGAGGAGCG
The DNA here is from genome assembly GCA_025774805.1 of bacterium. Lineage (GTDB taxonomy): Bacteria > ARS69 > ARS69 > ARS69 > ARS69 > JALGZR01. The sequence goes on along the minus strand of JALGZR010000015.1, from coordinate 6,406 downwards.
GCACCGGGCCGGCCGAGAGGTAGCGCGTCACGATCTCGGCGGGAAGGAGCACGGAGATCACGGCCGAGATCACGAGACCGGCGAGCATCCAGTGGGACGTCTCGTCGAAGATCTCGACGAACGCCCCCCGAAACCCCTCCCGCAGGCGGGCGGGAATCGGCCGGGCGTGTTCCCCCGCGGTACGGCGCGCTTCTTCCAGCGCCAGTCGATCGTCGGGATGCGGCTCCGGCGAGGGCGTTTCCGCCGCGTCGGTCGCCCCCTCTTCCGCCGCGGCTTCGGCGGCCCCGTCCTGCCCCCACGCCTCGGCGGCGAACCCGGCGGCCAGGGCGGAGGCCAGCGCGGCGAACGGACGGTAGATCGCCATCAGCGGGTCCATCAGCCCGTAGGTGAGGGCGATGGAGTCGATCCCGGTTTCGGGCGTGGAGACCAGGAACGAGAGGGTCGCCCCCCGTCCGGCCCCCCGCCGGCGGAGCGCGAGGGCGGTCGGCAGCACGGAGCACGAGCAGAGCGGAAGCGGAATCCCGAGAAGCGACGCCGCGAAGATCGAGCGCGCCCTCCCGCGGCCGAAGAGCCGACGCACGGACGAGACCGGAAGCAGCACCTGAATGCAGGCGGCGACGGTGAAACCGAGGAGGATGTAGGGAGAGGCCTCGAGGAAGACCCCGATCAGCTCGCGGAGGAAGCGGGTGGGGAGGTCGTTCACGCGCGATTCCTCGGCCGGTCATCGACCCAACGAGGCGTCGGTCTTGAGGAGCCGTTCAACGCCCGATCGGGGATCTCGTCCAGCGGGTCCAACCTACGTGGAAACGACGGCCCGAGCAAGGAGAGCGGGAAAGTGGGTTGGAAGCCTGGATCCCGGAGCATAAACTCACCGGGAGCTCGCCCGGTTCCCGACCTTGGCGGAGATCCGCGCACGGGGTCGGCCGCGTTCCACCCGCCCGAGCGACGGAGGTCCCGTGACATCGCATCCCCCTCCCGCGGCCCCTCCCGCGGCCCTTCCGCCTGAGAGTATCGGCTTAACGCCGCTCCGAGCCGAGGCGGGACCCTTTCCGAAGGAGCTGGCGCTCCTCTTCATGCTCGCGGTGCTCCTGAGAGTCGCCGCGTTTCGCCCCGGCACGGCCCCCGGCCCGCCCGAGATCGACAGCGGGGAGTCCCTTCTTCTGCCTCGCCTCGCGTCCCTCCTGGCCGGCTCGGTTGCGGTGGTGCTCACCGCGCGGGCGGGAGGGATCCTGGGAGGGCGGCGGCTCGGCTGGTTGGCCGGCGGACTGCTCGCGGTGACCCCGTTCGCGGTGGAGACGGCCTCGCTGGCCGCCCCGGCGAGCTTTCTCCTTCTCGCCGGGGCCGCCGTTCTCCTCCTTCTCGTGCACGGGGAGGCCACCGGTCGGTCGATCGCGCTCCTCGGAGCCCTGTTGTTCGCGGTGCCGGTCTTCACGCCCGGTCTCTTCACGTCGATGGGACTCCCGCCTCCGGCCCCGTTCGATCCCGCGACCGATCCCCGGATCACGTCGCCACTTCTCACGGGCCTTCGCCGGATTCCGGGCGTCGCGGGTCTTCTGCCCGCGTTGCTCGCGCTCCTCGGCCTCGGGATCGCGTGGCGGCGGGGGCGTACGGCCCGGCTCGTCCTCGCGACCACGGGGGCGCTCTTGCTGATCGGCCTTCTCCGGGGCGGGCCGAATCCGACGGGGCTGGTGACGGCGTCTCCCGGGGTCCTGCTTCTCGCCGGACTCGGTCTCGACTGGGTGGTCGACCGGAAGACGCTCGGAATGACGCCCGGGAGGGCGTGGGTCGTCCTGGGGGCCGTTCTGGCCATCGGGCTGGTCGGGTCGGCGGGTCGGGTGGCGGCCCGCTGGGTCTCCCCCCCCGAGGACCGCGCCGCCGAGTGGATCCGGGAAAGCCTGCCGCCGGGCACGGCCCTCCTCGTGGAGGCCGGGGTCATCCCGATCGGGACGGAGGAAGAGGAGAAAGAGGAGTCTCCACTCCGGATTCTGAGGCTGCCCGGCCGCGGCAGCGCGTCCCCCGAGGAGGCGGCCATCTTCTACGATCCGAACATCGCGCGGTTCTTCCCCTGGATCGCCCTGCGGGATCCGCCCTCCGAGGAGGAGTGGCTCGGTGAGTTCCTTCCGGCGGCACGACACGACTTCCACGCGTTCTTTCGCGATCAGTGGCCGACCGTCGTCCGCATCGGACCCGGACTCTCCCGTCGCCCCGGAGTCACGATCTACCGGCGACCCGACGACTACGAGTTCGATCCCCTGCGGGTCCAGAACAGCATCGCCCGTCTCGCCGGACCGGAGCTCTCGGCGGTGCGGGACACGAGCCAGGCCTTCACGGAATGGGCGCTGCGCGCGGGATCGGCTCTCCGGGCGAGCGGACGGCTCCTCGGGGCCCGGAACCTCCTGCGTCTCGCGGTGGAACGGGATCCGGAGAACGCCGAGGCCCACTTCCAGCTCGCGCTCGTCCACCGCCTGGAGGAGAACTTCGACGACTCACGGGCTTCCCTCCTGACCGGCCTCAACTACGATCCGTACCATGGGGGAATCCACTACAACCTGGGGGCCCTCCTCGAGTTCGACGGCGACCTCACGGGGGCGGCCACCGAGTATCAGGCGGCGGCCCTCTACCTCGAAGAGCCCGCCCCGGCCCTGGCCCGTCTCGGAGCTCTCCTCGTCCGGCAGGGTTTCGTCGAGCAGGCGAACGAGCAACTCGAAGAGATCCGCCGCATCGCTCCCGGCAGCGAGGCCGAGAAGTTTCTCGAGAGCGTGATCGCAGGGGCTTGACCCCTTCCGGGGACGACCCTATCGTCTGCGTCCACCGTCGGAGATCGGCCTTCGAGGAACCGGAACGGTTTGCCCGTCGAAGGCCCCGACCCACCCCTTTCAGAATCCCGGTTGGAGGATGGATCCCATGCCGCACGTCTTGCCCCCCCTCGCGTACGACTATGCCGCCCTGGAGCCCCACATCGATGAGCAGACGATGAAGCTCCACCACGACCTCCACCACCAGGCCTATGTCGACGGGCTGAACGGGGCGGAGGAGAAGCTGGCGAAGATGCGGGAGACCGGCGACTTCTCGGCGGTCCAGGCCGTCCAGCGCGCACTGGCCTTTCACGGCTCCGGACACGCGAACCACTGCATCTTCTGGGAGAACATGGGCCCGAACGGCGGCGGCACTCCCGCGGGCGACCTCGGGGCCCGGATCCAGAGGGACTTCGGGAGCTTCGATGCGTTCCAGGCCCATTTCAGCGCGGCCGCCGCGACCGTCGAGGGAAACGGGTGGGGAATCCTCGCCTGGGATTCGTCGGCGGGTCAGCTCATCGTCCTGGCCTCGATGAACCACCAGAACCAGGGCCTGCACGGTTCGGTGCCCCTGCTGATGCTCGACGTCTGGGAGCACGCGTACTATCTCAAGTACCAGAACAAGCGCCCGGCCTACATCAAGGCGTGGTGGAACGTGGTCAACTGGGAAAACGTCGCCGAGCGATTCGCCGGCGCGACCTCCATGTGACCGACACTTCGGGATCGTCGTCCACCCACCTCGCGGGCGGGCACGACCCCGATCGTCCCCGCGAGCGCTCGGAGGCCTGAATGAAGCCTGTCTCGGTGATCACCCGCGGGACGTTTCTCGTGGCGAGCCCACTCCTTCGGGATCCGAACTTCGATCACACCGTCGTGCTGATGTGCGAGCACGAGGCGGGAGGGTCCTGGGGGCTGGTCCTCAACCGACGCACCCATCTCACGTTCGGCGAGCTTCTCGACGACCTTCCCTTTCCCGGGTCGTCACAGGGACCCGTCCACTGGGGCGGTCCGTGCGAGACGACGCGCATGCAGATCCTCCACCGGCTTCGGCGGGACGTGTCCGCGACGCTGGAGGTACTCCCCGGGGTCCACCTCGGTCTGGAGCACGAGCAGTTCCGCGAGATCGCCGCGGAGTCCCGGCAGCCCGGGGAGGCGCTCCAGGCGTACGTGGGGCACGCCGGGTGGGGAGCCGGGCAGCTCGACGCGGAGATGCAGACCGGCTCCTGGATCACGTGCAGCGGGGATCCCCGAATCGTGTTCGACACGCGGCCGGAGGTCATGTGGGAACGCGTTCTGCGCTCCCTCGGCCCGGACTACACGCGCCTGACCTGGGTCCCCGTCGACCCTCGGGTGAACTGAGAGAGCCGGAGGGGGTCACCGTGTCGATCATCGGAATCCGTCGCGAGGACAAGAGCGCATGGGAACGCCGCACGCCGCTCGTTCCCGAGGACGTCGCGAGGATCGTGAGTGAGAGCGGCATCGCGATCCAGGTGCAGGCCTCTCCGAACCGATGCTTCCCCGACGACGCGTATCGCGAGGTGGGGGCAATTGTCACGGACGACCTGTCCGGAGCGGACGTGATCATCGGGGTGAAGGAGATCCCGCCGGACCTGCTCCGGAGCGGCAAGACCTACCTCTTCTTCTCGCACACGATGAAGGGCCAGCCCTACAACATGCCGATGCTGCGGCGGATCCTCGACCTCGGCTGCACGCTTCTCGACTACGAGCTCATGACCGACGACGAGGGCATCCGGACCATCGCGTTCGGACGGCACGCCGGACTCGCCGGCGCCATCGACACGCTCTCGGCCCTCGGCCGACGACTCGCCGGTCGGGGGCACGTCACGCCGCTCGGGGACCTGTCCCGCGCTCTCGAGCACGGCGAGGTGGCGCCCGCTCTCGCCGAGATCGAGGCGGCGGGACGACGGATCGCGGAGGAGGGGCTGCCCGAGGAGATCTCTCCGGTGACGATCGCCGTGACCGGGGAGGGAGGGAAGGTCTGGGGGGGCGCGCTCGAGGTGCTCGACGCGCTGCCCGCTCGGCGGGTCCCCGCCTCGGAGGTGGCGTCCCGCGTCCGGGCCCATCGGGGACGGGCGCACGAGATCTGGTCGGTGAGTTACGGGCCGGGGGATCTCGTCGAGCCGGTCGATCCGGGGCACGCGTATACGTGGGAAGACTACGCGCATCACCCGGAGAAGTACCGGGCCCGCTTCGGCGCGGACCTGCCCTTCCTGACGGCGATCATCCACGGAATTTTCTGGGCCGAGAACTATCCCCGGTTCATCCTCCGGGAAGACGTGCGCCGGGTCTTCGCCGCCGGGGCCCCGCCGAAGCTCCAGCTCGTGACGGACATCACCTGCGATCTGATGGGATCGAACGAGTGCCTCACGCGCCTGACGGAGCCGGGGAACCCGATCTACGTCTACGATCCCGGGACCGGAGAGACGAGGGACGGCCTCGAGGGGGAGGGGCTGGCGGTCCAGGCCGTCGAGATTCTCCCGGCCGAGATCCCCGTCGACGCGTCGCGTCACTTCAGCGAGATCCTCACCCCCCTGATACCCCACCTGGCCCGGGAGGACGTCGCGGACCGCCCCGACGACCCGGCGTTCCCCGCGTCGGTGCGGCGCAGCTACCTCGCGGTTCGGGGAAGGCTCCTCGACGAGTGGAGCGAGCGGCTGCGGGAGCCGCTCCGGCGGTACGGAGAGGTCGCGACCACCGGGATCTGACCCGGTCTCCCCCGGTGGTACAGTCGTGGTACAATCAGAGAGCCTACCGCCCCCACTCCCCTCAGAGAGCCGACAGCCATGCCGACGCGCCTCCGCACGGTTTCGGAATCGTATCTCCGCCTCCTTCCGATCGCCGTCCTGCTGCTCGGGACGCTCGGGGCGGCCGAGCCCTCCTCCGCCGCGCGCCGGGTCTACGAGCCGGTCTCGGACTCCGACGACGGCCGGCTCACGGACGGCACGGTCTGGGACCATCACCCCGGGGAGCAATCGGAGTCGGGTCTTCTCCTCCGCCTGGGTCGGGAGGGGGGAACGCTTCATGAGTGCTCTCTCGGGTATGCGGTGCCCGAATTCTCCGGCCCGGCCTCGGTCGAGGACGCCCGGCTCCGAATGAACATGCAGGGAGGGCGGATCGATTCGGGGTTGTCGGTGAGAATCACCGCCGCTCTCGACTCGAACCCGCTCGCGACCTCGGGGGCGGCCCGCTTCTCCCTCCCCCGCACGAGCGCGTCGGTCCTCTGGACCGTGACGGCCCCCTGGGATTCCTCGGGGCAGCGCATCGCCAAGTGGGTCGAGACTCCCGATCTCTCCGCGATTCTCGAGGAGGTCTCCGCCCAGCCCGGATGGGGGGCGGCCGGAAGCGAGATCCTGTTCTTCCTCGAGGTGGAGTCCTCGGGATCCGACGACGTCGTCCGCTTCGATGACACCCACGGGGCATACTGGAACGGAGGGAATCCCGGGATCCGACCGGCCCGACTGATCGTGAACGAGGGCTTCCTGGACGCCTTCCACGGAAGGGAGCTGCTCTGCCGCCCGACTCCGACCTCCATCCAGGTGAACCTGATCCCCCACACCGACGCCGACGTCTTCGTCGAGTGGGGCACGGAC